>CAZONZ010000144.1:2731-9133 GCA_964581005.1 uncultured bacterium | reverse complement strand
GAGAGAGCCTTAATGTCTGCAGTAACACGATCGGAAACCCAAGATTTATTGCTTGGAGCTCCTACTCACACAGCTTGGACAGATGCCACATTCATCGCGCTTCCTGAGGATGGTCATCACTACGAACTTGTAAATGGAGATCTGATCGACATGGAAAATTCTGGGGCATTACATGGATATGTTTGTAGCTTGCTTTTAGCAGCTTTGATCGGTCATATTCTGTCTCATAAGCTGGGAGTTATTCTAGACTCTAGTACCGCGTTCAATATGAAAAACGGAAATAAACGTTCGCCCGATATTTCATTTTTTGCCAAAGAACGGCTGCAGGGTATGATCGAACTCCCTACAACGTTTCTAGACGGGGCTCCTGATCTAGCTGTTGAGGTGCTGTCTCCCGGCAACACGGTTGAAGAGATTCACACCAAGCTCGTGGACTATTTTGAAAATGGAACTCGTCTCGTTTGGATCATTCATCCCAGCGAACATTATGTCCTGATCTATCGTTCGGCCCAAGAACCCGATCGTCTTCTCAAAATGGCTGATAGTCTGGAGGGTGAAGAGATCATCCCAGGATTTGTCTTTCCCGTTGCCAATCTTTTCCAAAAACTCTCATTTTGATCTCTATCGATCGGTTAGGATCAACTTCTGTGATGTTCAACCTTATCGATATGGATCTTGTCTATTCGGATCCGATCATGAGCAGGCTAGAGGAAAACCGGAGATCCTCATCAAGGCAACAAATCATCCGATCCCAAAGTGCCTGCTGGAGTGGAGAGGAGGAAGTCACCCCGCTGCTGGGTTAAGCCAACTGGGCGGCTGGGGAATGCTACCAAGATCCCTTCCAAGCGTAACAATTCAGACTTGGGATCATAGGCCAAGCGGATCTCGAAATCACGTAGATCTCGACGCACCTCTACCCGCCGGAGCCCTTCATCATCCAGATTGAACCGCAGACGCCAGTGATTTTGCCAGGTTGTACCCAGAGTTGCATCTAGATCCAGATTGTAGCGAGAGAGATCCCCAGTTTCCGGATCGTAGGAGGCTGTCAATCCATAACTAAAGCCAGGTTCATACTCATCCAATCCCGATCGTAGATCTCGATCAAACGTTGTTGATGAATTGCCGCGATAGGTGAGATTGATCGGTCTCAATTCACCCTCGTTCGGATCGTAGCTGGTGCTGAGTTCAAGGTTGAAGAGCGTAGGGGAGGTATTCCAACTAAACCGAGCATTGAGTGGATCCCATCGATCGGTGGCGTAGTCAAACCCGGTTGAGGTATCGAACCGGAAGAGATTCCGGACATTGGCCTGTAATTCCTCTTCAGTCTTGGCTTCGAGCTCAGCAATATCCTCAACGGTGTCATCGGGGAAGGTCAGCGCGATCGGCAGCTCACCTGGCAAGTCATCTTCAAAGGCAACGTAACCCGGTGGCACGTCTGGGAGCAAATTGCGAGGCGTGAAGAAGTTGACATTGACATCGATCTGGTGGGTGTCTCTAGGACTACTGGAGATCGTTTGGAACGGAACACTATTATTCCCGTTAAACACCCGCCGCAAGCGCAGATCAACTTCATTCCATTCCGCAGGCTTGAGCGACATCCGGGGATTCAGCGTCACCGTAGACTCTTGATCCGGAGTCGAATAAAGCGCCTGGAAATAGTCGATCGATCCAGGAATAAAGGTAGCCCACTCCGTCAGATCGATTTCTTGGAAGCGCAAGCTGGATCGAGATTCATACTTGTTGAAGAAGTTGAGCCCATCCGTTTCCCGATCTGGCTGCTGATTTTGGGTAATGGTCAGATTGGTGCTGAAGTTGATATTAGGTGTGATCCGGATATTGGTGGGGTTGTAAGCCAGCTCAAAGTTACGGCGGGATTCTCGATCTCCGGTTGAACTGCTGTAGGTTCGGTAGGTGAGCTGATAGTTCCCTCCCCAGCCTGGAGGCTTTAAGGTCGATCCCAGCGTGAGACGAGCATTGGATTCATCCCGCCCCCCACGAGTACTGAGTCGCTGGTTATAGTCCAACCGTACATCAGAGGTGAGCCACCTCACTCCGTCATAGCGCTGTTGGTGGTTCATGGTAACCGGCAAATTGTAGGTGCCCCGCTCTGGTGATCCCGTCCGACTCACGTTCATGGTCGTGGTCGAGAGATCGGTGCGGAAGGTTGAACTCAGTCGGAAGTCAGCATTATCATTGCGTCCACCTTCGGGTCGGTAGGTATTGTCCAGGTTGAGATTGAAATTTCCCTTAAAGGTTCCCTCTTGGTTCCAGATCCGGGCCATATAGAAATCAAAGAAATGATCCACACGGAAGCGGCTAGAGGTGCGCCCTTCATCCGCCTCAGTGACTGTGTAGAACTGAGCCCGCCCATAGTTGACAGTATCCGGGATCGGCAGAATGTAGTCATGCACAACCCCAATGCCTAACCCTTTGTTCTGGATCAAATCAACCCGTAAGCCACCGAAGTTGTACTGATCGAAGTGATAAGCCCAGCTCGATTTAACGAAGAGTCCTTCTTCCTCGCTTTGGCCGGGTAAGACCCACTGGTGATCCCGGAGGCTGTAGACAAATAAGGGAAAGTAAGCCAGCTGCACACCTGCTGAGATATCCCCTTGATCGTCCTGCTCGCCCCCCCCGAATACGCGAGCATCGTAGACATAGATCCGATCATCCGGGAAGACTTCGACCCGATCGCCTTTGACATAGTGAGTGACAGGAGGTTCAGTTGAGGTCGTGATCGTGGCATTTTCAAAAAAGATCTGATCGCCCAAGAGGGCTGTAGTCTCTTCACTCCGGATGAAGATCTTGGTACCCTCAGCTTCCCCCGGCAAGATCACCAACGAACTCTCAAACTGAGCCGATCGAGTTGGAATATCTAGATCGAGGTTGACCCCTTGGATCTGGCGAGTACTGCCGCGACTATTACGCCCCCGGCTCCCTCCTGTAGACTGGGTCATGATAAACGGCCCATCGCTGCGGAGTCGCCGTTCCCGCCGATAAAAGAGCAGCTTGTCTCCCGTCACCGTCGATCCATCAGCAAACTGGATCCGTGCATTCCCTTCCGCGATCCCAATATCTTGATCAGCCAGATAACTCAACACATCCCCAGACACATTCATCTGATCGGGATCTAGGGGAATCTCCGTTTGAAGGTTAGCTTCCAGTTGCTGCCGGATCTCAGATCCTTTGCTAGGAGGCAGATCAGGCTCTGTAGGATCTCCCTCGTCTTCGGGATTAGTCGCTACCGTTGACTGCGATCCCGGTTGAAAGATCGGAAACTTAGCCAGCAGCTGGGGAGCATAGATGGGGCCTGATCCGGACGCTAAGCCTGGAGTTGATACAGATCCTCCGGGTTGGAAGATGGGAAACTTGGCGAGAAGACCCGGATCATACCCAGAGTTTGACGATGATCCCGATCCTGACGTTGCTGCAGATCCTGTTACTTCGCTAGATCCTGCTGGAGCTTGGGCTAATTGAGTAGACCACTGTTGCAAGAGAGTTTGGGCTTGATCGAGCTGCTCGTCGGTCAGGGTATCCAATGCAGCCTGTTCAAGGAGTAGTTGGATCTGATCTAATTGCTCAACCGATAGATCACTGCCTAGTTGGTCCAGTAAGAGTTTGGCTTGTTCTAGCTGAACTGGAGGGATCCCAGTATCCGAAGCCTCTTCAAGTAGATCTTGGAGTTGATCAGCATAGACATGGATCGAATCGGCAGAGTTTGAGCTAGCCAGGGGATCTGAGGCTGACTGGGGCTCCAGTGGATCAGGAGTATCTGGAGAATCTGAGGCTGCCTCAATCAAGTCAAAGAGATCAGGAATCTCAGGCTCTTCAGACACTTCAGGTTCAGAAACGGAGGCTGGGCTAGAAGACCATGGATCATCCGAGCTCAAGGCTTCTGCGGTGGCAAGTCCTGCTGCAATCAGATCCTCAGAGGCTGGACGGGATGATCCTGCAGGTGAAGAGTTTCGTCCAGGAGCATTTGCACTTGCGGTAGCTGAAGGATCGAAGTCGGGTACTGCTAGGGGATCCAAAGATCCTGAAGTAGCTGTTGTCGATAAATCTGTCGATGAATCTGTCGATGAATCTGTTCGTAAATCTGTGGGTGAATCTGTGGATCCTGAAGTTGTTAAAGGATCTAAGGATTCTGTTGCTGCTGGATCCGATTCTGAACCAGACTGCAGGAGGGGGAGGCTTGGGATGGACTGTGGATCGAAAATCGGGAACTTTTGTAACAGCTGAGGTGCGTAGTTCGAGGCAGTGAAAGGCGTTGGGATCGGAGCTTGCGCGATCAGCAGTTCTGGAGCCTGGTTCTGTGGTTCGATCAGAGCGGATCCAAGCTGGTCTAGAACAGCATCAGAGTGAACCCAGGGGCGGGGGGTTGGATCCATCAGGAGAGCTGCAGCGTCCGTTGCCACCGTCTCAGGTTGAGGCAGAGAGGCTGCACTTGCTTCCGATCCAGTTAGAGATCCTGGTTGCGCAGGATCAGATTGGGATTCAGGGAGAGACCCGGCAATGACTTGGGGCTCCAGAGCTTGAGGATCCAGAGGTTCAGTGTCCAGAGCTTGCGGATCGGCAGACGCGGCGGCTTCTCGTGCGGCAACAGCGGCAGCCCCTTCAGCCAAAAGTCGTTGTAGGCGTTGTTGATTGAGATCGTCCTCAGTCGGAGCTAGGTCTAACGGGGCGATTGGAGCGGCGTGGATTGAGTTTGGATCTGTGGAGTTAGGTGAAGCGGTCGATGGGGAGGGAATGGATCCTCCTGGGGTTGGGGATGATCCCTGGGATCCGAAAGATTCAGTTGACTCCAGTAGATCAAGTGAGCCCAAGGCCAGTGTGTTCGAGGGGGGTGCGGTTGGATCGATCGAATCTTCATCTAGGGCCGGTGAACGGTCTTCGGGTTCAAACTCACGGCGGACCGACTGGACTCGTTGAGCTGGAGTTTGGTTGATCCAGAACTGCTGATAGCCTTCCATCTCGATCGGAAGGGGTTGAACCTGAGCTAGAACGGGACTATTCCAGAACATCAACGAAGCCGTCGAGCTCCCACAGCAGAACCCGATCCAGGCTGCTCGCAACAAGGGTGCTTTGTCAGAGGGATGACTGATCACAAGCTTCACCGGGTAAACCGCCACAACAACATTAATGATCCAAGCGCGCCAAACACCATATTCGGTAGCCAAGCGGCCAGCCAAGGATCAAGGATCCCAGCTCGCCCCATACTCCGTCCTAAACTCAACAATACATAGTAAATAAACACCAGAACAATCGCTACGGCTACTCCCCCATACCGCCCAGTCTGCCGCACCGCCTGCAAGCCCAGCGGAGCCGCGATCAAGATGGCAAAAAAGCTGGCAAACGGGATCGCAAACTTCAGATGCCACTCCGTCTGCAGCCGCAGGAGGAATTGAGGATCATGATTCGGATCCTGGCTAAACTCCTCGATCTGTTGACCCAGTTCACGACTGGACTGTTCCTGGGGAACTTTATCCCCTCTGACGTAATTGGCCAACTCATCCCCAATATTAAGATCCATCTCCCCGACTTGGCCTTCGTAGTACGTCTGGCCGTCATCGTCATAGCGTCGTACCACCGCTCCCTGCAGATACCAGGTTTGACTATCCTGTCGAGCCTGCTCCGAGGTGATCACCTGAGGATACCGCAGCACCCCTGTCTCAGCAGTTCGATCCAGGATCAACACATCTTTCATCAGCCCCGTATCCCGCTCAATCTCGCCAATGTAGAACCAGAGGTGATCATCAACCTTAAACATTTGATCTTCATTAAAAAATACAGCATCTTTTGAGAAAAATAGATTTTCATTCAACCGCTTCACCTTTTGATTGGTCAACGGCACAATATAGTCATTCGTTAAAAAGGCCATCAGACTGATCATTAACCCGATCACCAGCACGGGGACAAACAACTTCCGATAGGAGATCCCCGCCGAACGCAGAGCCGTGATCTCACTATCTGCCCCCATTTTCCCCAAGGTCAGCAGCGTCGCAAACAATCCGGCAATCGGAAATGTGACCACCAAGATCGCAGGCAAATTCAGGACCAGAATCTGCAAGATCGTGACCAGATCAACCCCTTTCTTAACCAGCAGATCCGTATAGAGAAACAGTTGGTTCCCTAGCAGCAGTGTCGTTCCTCCAGCCACCCCCAGAAAGAAAGGCCGGATCATTTCCTTGATCAGATAGCTTTCTAGAAACAAGCCCCCCAAGCGAAACGAGCGCAGGTAGGCCCAAAATCCTGGTGGATCCGGACGAGCAGGTTCGACCTCACCCGTAGACAGGGTTAACTGAGCACGAGCAGCCAGCCGCGAACGGGCCAGATCGAGCTCTTCAGAGGAATGCGCCAGAGGATCCATAGACAGAGACTACTACAGACAGAGACTACTACAGA
>CAZONZ010000144.1:0-2631 GCA_964581005.1 uncultured bacterium | reverse complement strand
AGACAGAGACTACTACAGACAGAGACTACTACAGAGACTACTACCGAACAACCACACGTCAATCTAATCATGCCCTACTGATCAGGCATTACGGAAGATGCAGTCCGGATCAAGCATCAACATTGGAACTCAGCCAGCCTCCAAGCCAGCCTTCAGCTAACCTTCGGCTCCGATCGAGGTTCACAAGTTAGAACCAACGCCAGCCTAAACCCGTTTTAGAAGGGTTGATCGGGGGCAACTCGGAACTTCATACTGCTTTGTCCCTCAGCCGAAAACTCGTCATTGAGCATATCTAGCACAATCCGCTGCGACTGGATCTGATTTGCCCCTCGACAGGTTTCGTCAAGAGCATTTCGCCCCGGCAATCCTTCCACCGTTTGCAGATCTGTATCCCCAACATCCCCTCGATCACAGAGCAACACAGGCTTGAGATCCGAGTTCAAGATAAACTCCTGCGAGGAGTCTACATAGGTGGCGGTATCCCCTTCGGCAGCTCGATTGGCCTGCACGATCACCACATTGTCATAAAAATAAGCATCGCTGGTGGCCTGATCAATTTCAACCCGATCCGCAAAGATCAAGGTTGGTCGCGAAACCATATCCTGACTATCGGGATCCTCAAAGCGCTGAGCCAGCCAATTGCCATCGATCTGCTCAATATAGACATCTCCCGTTAAGATCACCTGCTCAGGATTGATCACAACACGGGCAGCCGTTGCTTTGCGTCCCCGCTGGGTGAACTCAACATTGTCAATAAACTCTGAGATCTCGGTCGTGGCATCGTAAGTCAGCTCCGAGGATTTGACTTCAGTCTCAGCTCGACGCAACTCTGCCTGGGGATCCGATCCCGCTCCTTCCGTGTCAGGTTGTTCAAACCGCGTAAAGATCACATTGCTGCTAAACTTCGAGGTTTGATCGGGCGAGTTATAAACCAGTTCATCGGCTTGGATCTGCAGTTCAGGTTGATCAGGATTGGCGATCGGTTCAGGGTTGTCCTCATCGGCCTCAGGGTACTGGGTGTAGAGCACTTCCTGTTCAAACAGAAAGATCTTGTCTCTGTGGTTGCCATTCATGGTTTGGGACGCCAGCAGTCGGCCTGGTTCGTCTAGGGTGACTCCCCCCTGCAAAATGCTTTCGGATTCACGCCGCCGATAGGTGCCCTCCGGAGCCAGGATCAGCGTATCGCCCTGTTGGATCTCTAAATTCCCCTCACCTTGAGCGATCTGAGTGTCCCGATCATAATTGAGCTGATCGGCAGTGATGGTTAACTCTTCGTCTTCTGGGCTAATCGGTCCTGGATCGGCATGGTTTGTATTGTTCTGAGCAATTTGCAGATCAGGCAGTAAGGACTCCGATCCATCTGAAATCTCACGGAGTTGGACTGCACCCACAAGGCGACTGGCTCCTTCACGGCGGTCGTAGGTGCCCCAGTCTGCATGGATCTCTAACCCTTCTTCCTCGATCGTCAAGCTACCCTGACCTTCAGCAATCTGGCTGAGGCGGTTGTAGGTTAGCTGATCAGCAGTGATCGTGGTGGCGTCGGGCTTCGCGGCAGCTGTTTCGAGGGGATCATCGGCAGCTTCGGCATCTGGATCATCCTCAGGAACCTCAAGATTCGAGGCAGCTAAGGCCGATCCAAGCGTGAGACCTTGGCTTTGAGGAGACGGGGGAGCAGGATCTTCGGCTTCAGGGGGGAGAGCAACCAGTTTGCCCTGGCTGGCGATCATCAGAGCGAACTGGAAATTGAAGCTCCCGGACTCACCTGACAAGACCACATCATCACCCGTCAAGGTAAACGGAGCAGGAACTTCGATCAATTCTTCCGGGGTCACTTTGAGAGCATCGGTCAGCAGTTCACTACCATCCGGATCGCGGACCTGAACATCGTCATTGAGAAATAGCAGATCATTGGCCGCATCATAGCGAGCTGTATCCGCCTCCCATTCCATCTGCTCCAGGTTGCTGAAAAACGGTTCATCGGAGCTGGTGATCTCCTTAGGCGGCCCGTAGAAAAATCCATGTGCCCCCTGATCAAAGATCTGTTCTCCTTCCACCATCTCGACTGCTTGCGAGATCAACCGCCACCGATCCTGACCCAGTTGCCGTCCAATCAGATCGACTTCTCGACTCACCACAGGAGGCTTTTCCTCAGCCGGTGGGGGTTCCGGATTGATCTCTTCCACTTGCCACAGCAACCCCCAGGTGATCAAACCCACCAGAGTGCCCGTACCCAAAATCGCAGTTAAGACCGTTGAGTTAAAAAATCGCATCATTGCAGGCGTGATCCCACCCTAACCAGGGACTTCCGATCCGTTTTAACCTACGCGCCCCCCTTCTTTCCCAGGATCTTGTAGGTGGTACGTTAATCATATCTGGGGCATTGATGAATGCTCTAGGGAAAGTTTAGAACCACAATACGCCCAGTACTACGAGAAGGAGCCTATTTCTTTCTCCCCTCCTCTCCTTGCCGACAATAGCGACACCACCACCCCTAACTAAAGTTGATCCACCTCCACAACCAGTCACTACACTAGAGAGACCAAGCTCAAACTGATCCCGTGGCTCAAACCTTTCGCCCTCCCGACCTCACCGCCCTCCATGCCCCCCCTCCAGGTGTTACTCTGCCAACGG
>CAZONZ010000143.1:0-9135 GCA_964581005.1 uncultured bacterium | reverse complement strand
TTCAAAGTAAATGCCGTACTGGAATCACAAACAACACCTAACTGATTCTGGCGAACATAGAGTGCTAGCAAACCGCCCAGATAGGAACCGATCTCTCCATGCTCCATCCCAGCATTGCCCATGTCCACCAGCTCCCCATTCACCAATTCGTAACGACGCCCATCGTCCGGTAATGCCATAAATTCGGCATCTGTCCAGGTTTTATCAACGGTTCTCATCGTCATACGAGATCTCCTCCGGATCGACTCACTTAACTGCGATCGTGTCTAGATCGTATCTAGTTCAGCTTCCAATGGCTCCATACTGGGCAATAGTTCACGTAAACTCTCCGGCAACTCATGCTTGTCCTAAACCATCGATCGATCACCTTATAGCACCGCAAGCGCAGATGATAGGATACCTGATCAATAGGGACATCTTCCTCGACCACTTCCCCCACCATCACCCAATAGTAGAGCAATAGTAGAGTTGAAGGAATAAGATATGTCAATGCAGGAATTGAGAATAAGAAGGCTCGTAGTGGATGATCAAGATCTTGCCAAGAGTCTTTTCGT
Organism: uncultured bacterium; assembly: GCA_964581005.1. Taxonomy (GTDB): domain Bacteria; phylum Cyanobacteriota; class Cyanobacteriia; order Thermostichales; family Thermostichaceae; genus CAZONZ01. Next base: position 8,581 of record CAZONZ010000143.1, on the reverse strand, counting down.
CCTGATGTCAGAGGTTTTTGAAGAAGAGCATGAGCCGCTAACGGATGAGTATATAGTTCAGACGACGAGGATGCCGTGAACTTTTATCATTCGATTCGAGGTGTCGCAACTGCTGTAACACTGTTTATGATCCAAGGATCTACGGGCCAATGAGAACACTTTCTAATATGACTAGTCTAATATGACTAGAATGTATTGATTCATTGATCTATAGCAAAGATCCCCCGCAACCTACCCAAGGAGCAGAGGGATCACTATGGAGAAACAATCTAGATCGAAGAGGAGAAGCTAACGATCTTTAAGATCAACAGTCACTAACGAATTACTTCCCACCAGCCTTGATCTTTTCAGCCTTTTGCTTGGCTTCTTCGATATCGCCAACCAGATAGAAGGCTTGCTCTGGCAGACTATCCAACTCACCGGAGAGGATCTGTTGGAAGCCCTTGATCGTATCTTCCAGTTTGACGTACTTGCCAGGAGATCCGGTGAAGACCTCAGCCACAAAGAACGGCTGTGACAGGAAGCGCTCGATCCGGCGAGCCCGTGCCACGGTCAACTTGTCTTCTTCCGACAATTCATCCAGACCCAGGATCGCAATAATGTCCTGCAGTTCTTTGTAGCGCTGTAGGGTTTCTTGGACAGCCCGTGCAATCCCGTAGTGCTCATCACCCAGGATCGCTGCCTGCAACATGGTGGAGGAGGAATTCAGTGGATCCACAGCTGGGTAGATCCCTTTAGATGCCAAACTCCGAGATAGCACCACAGTGGAGTCAAGGTGAGCAAAGGTCGTTGCTGGAGCGGGATCGGTCAAGTCATCCGCAGGCACATACACCGCTTGCACCGAGGTGATCGATCCTTCCGTGGTGGAGGTGATCCGCTCTTGCAGGTTGCCCATTTCCGTCGCCAGGGTAGGCTGATAGCCCACGGCAGAAGGCATCCGGCCCAGCAGTGCGGAAACTTCGGATCCGGCTTGCACAAAGCGGAAAATATTGTCGATGAACAGCAGCACGTCTTGCTTGTTCACATCGCGGAAATATTCAGCCATTGTCAGAGCGGTCAACCCAACCCGCATCCGGGCTCCGGGAGGCTCGTTCATCTGACCGTACACCAGTGCAACCTTATCGATCACGCCGGATTCTTTCATTTCGTTGTAGAGGTCATTGCCTTCACGGGTGCGCTCGCCCACACCGCCAAACACGGACAGGCCAGAGTGCTCTTCGGCAATGTTGTGGATCAGCTCCATGATCAACACGGTTTTGCCAACCCCTGCACCACCAAACAGACCTGTTTTGCCTCCACGGCGGAACGGAGCCAGCAGATCGATCACCTTGATCCCGGTCTCAAAGGGTTCGGGCTTAGTGATCAAGTCGGTAAAGGCTGGGGCGGAACGATGGATCGTCGAGAATTCTTGAGCTTGGACTTCGGACCCTTGATCCACTGGCTGGCCCAGAACATTGAAGATCCGGCCTAACGTGGGTGTGCCCACTGGAACACTGATCGCAGCGCCGGTATCGGTCACTTCCAAGCCGCGCACAAGCCCATCCGTGGAGGACATGGCTACAGCCCGAACGCGGTTGTCACCCAGCAGTTGCTGCACTTCGCAGGTGACCTTTACCTCTAAACCGCTAGCGGTCTTCGCCTCGATTTTGAGCGCATTGTAGATCTCAGGCAGTTTGCCAGTGGGAAATTCGACATCGATGACAGGCCCGATCACCTGGAGGATGTAGCCAACATTCGTGCGGGTATCAGGGCTCGTGGTAGTGACCATTCTTGCGATCAGCTCCTTATTGACAAGGGTTCAAACATAGCGTTAAGGCTCAATCATTCAACAGGCTACCACCATCGCGTAACCAACTGTAACTCTGATCATCTTAAAATTAGGGCTGGCTTAGGTTAACAGGATCAGCTCATGGATCACAGCTCAGACATGGCGGCAGTGCCGTTGGTATCGGATCGGGGCATTGACTATCAGCCGTTGCGGGATATGTTAGATCAGTCGGATTTCCAGGCAGCGGATCGGTTGACACTGAAGTTAATGTGTGCGGCAGCAAGTTCGTTGGCGGCCCAGCGAGGCTGGTTATATTTCTCCGAGGCGGATCGGATCCCCGTGGCGGATCTCTCCACGATCGATCAGCTCTGGTTGGCGGCTTCGGGGGGCAAGTTTGGGTTCTCGGTGCAGCGTCGGATCTGGTTGGGCGTGGGCAAAAACTGGGAGAAGCTTTGGCCTCTGATCGGATGGAAAGAGGGTAATCACTGGACCCGTTACCCGGATGAGTTTATTTGGGATCTGAGTGCGCCGCAGGGACATTTACCGTTATCGAATCAATTACGAGGAGTGCGAGTGCTAGAGTCGCTCCTGACTCACCCCGCTTGGCAAAAGAGCTGAGGATCACTAGGCGCGGATCCTGTAGCACTTTTGGGAAGCTCTGAGAGCTCTGAAGAACTGGGAAGTGTTCTAACAATGGATCCCGAAGGCGACTCTCGCCAGCTGGCAGAACTCTTGAAAGAATACTCGATCAAGCTGGCCACAATTGAAGCTGATCGGAGGCAGTTTCGAAAGTAAAAAATGACTGCTGTGGCCCTTGATGATGTTGAACTTGAGCAGAAAAGGGTTAAGCGCATGATGTCTCCCATGGAACGCCTAGCCAGGGTTGTCTCACAAAGGCTTGAGCACACCATAGTGAGTGAACGATTTCGGTGATCTGTTGAGTTTGGGAGGTATAACCTATGCCAAACAAGCTCTAAAACTCAAAGAGGGAAAGGTGCAAATTCCCTTAGGAGCAAAGGTCAAAGTGATCTTTAACGTCGATGCGTTCTCTCTCCCATTCCCCACTAATCTTGATTTTCAAAAGATTAGAGAAATTAAGATCGTACCGCGCAATCGTTGCTTCTACATTGAGTGGGTTTATAAGTTAGAAGGAGAAAAGCCAAGGTTAGTGATTGATCATTGTTTGGAGAATGGCATCGGTCCCATTGTCTTTGGTTGGAATTAAGAGCAGAAAAACGGTATCAATATCGATGCAAAGAATAATCAAAGTTTCGTGCAGATACCGACTGCTAAACTTAAAGAACGCACCAAACAATTGTGTGAACTGTACAGGATTAAGTTTGTCGAAACCGAAGAATCGTCCACGATGTTTTAAGAATCTTCCCTCTTTAGCGAAGCGTAGGGGGGAGAGAAGTCAACTTTCGTCGTTGCATCGACTGCTTGCCTACTTGATTAAACTGCTGTGTAGTTTTCTGCTCCACCTTAGACCAATGGGCTACCCAGCTCTTAAGCCTTTCACGGATTAAGCCTGTAGCAAGGGTAAGCATGTCTCAATCAATTCACAAAAAATTCACATTGAGTCGGTTGACTTAGCAGCATTGCCATGGATCGTAGCTGTTCATCCTTTTTTTCAGACAATTGACTATCTTTCCGCCATCGATGTTGAGGAGGATCGATAATGAGTAGATCGTATGACTTTCACAGATTATGAGTTTAACTGGTTTTCTCATCGTTAATCCGGTTGCAGGCCGAGGCAATCCTGACCGAGATCTTGAGCAGATCCAAACCATTCTCTCCGATCACATGACTCTACAGGTTGAGTTCACCTCTCCTGAGCTCAATGCCAGCCAGTTAGCTGAAAAAGCTGTGAAGCAGCAGGCTGATCGGATCATTGCTGTAGGCGGAGATGGCACGGTGTCCGCTGTTGCTCGATCGCTTATCGATACGTCGATCCCTTTAGGAATTATCCCCTATGGCACCGCCAATGCCTTAGCTGCAGCTCTCTCAATTCCCACCGATCTAGAGGCAGCCTGCTGTACCCTCTTCCAAGGAAATGTTCAGATCATTGATGTAGCTTCGTGTAATGGTCAGCCCTTTATCCTGAAGGCCAGTGTAGGCTACGGTGCTGAGACGATTCGGCACACATCCCGATCAGCGAAAAATCGATTGGGTTTGCTGGCCTATATTTGGCAAGGTATTCAACAATTGGGCCAGATCCAATGGTTTCGAGTTGAGATTGAAACTGAAACGACTCATCTTCATCTCGCTTCAACGACAGCCGTCGCGATTGCCAATGCTGCCGCCCAAAGTTCGATCCTGGCGCAAGGTCCAGCTGAGATCCTGATCAATGATGGTTTTTTGGACGCAACGATCATCCAATTTGCTAACTCTTTCGGAGCTTTGGGTGTGTTTGTTGAACTCTGTCGCTCGGCTCTAGGTCGAGATCAAGCTCGGCACGGTAATATTTCGCATCTGCGGGCACGCCACTTTCGCCTGACGACCGATCCCCCTTTACCTGTCGTTTTGGACGGTGAGCCTGCCACAACCACCCCGATCACGATCGAGTGCTGCCCGTCGAGATTGAGGGTCTTGGTTCCGTCTTCATCCACTTTGCCAGAGAATGATTTCACCGTTGAACCCGATCAAGCCGAATAAAGAAAGCAGTGATGGATTGTCCAACCACTGCCGGGTGTTTAGGGTGAGGGTTAGTCGCTAGCGATGTCCTCATTGAGCTCTTGGTGGCTTCCACGCAACCCGTTGAGCCGATCCGTTCAGAAGCACAAGCTTACAAATTATCGATCTCTTTGCGGAGTTGATCGAGCTCAGCATCAACCTCAGGATCACTAGCCCTAGAGTCAGAGTCGTTGGAGCCACTCTCCAGAGCCTTAGGATCGCTTGAACCTGATGGCAAAGCACCGCCACCCATCGAGGCTTTCAACATTTCCAGTTCGTGATCCACATCGGATCCACCTGCCTCTAGGGCTGCAAATTGGCTTTCGAGGGAATCACTGGACAGCTCGGCAACTGCACCTGCATTCGCTTCCAGTTCATTAACGCGATCTTCCATCCGCTCAAAAGCCGCAAACGGAGAGGAGGTGTTGACCTTGCCGATCACGTCACTGATCTGCTGCGAGGCTTTCGCGGATCGGGCACGGGCGATCAGCATATCCTTCTTGGTTTTGGCCTCCGAGATCTTCGTCTCTAGCTTGGTCATATTGGTTTTGAGGACGTTAACCTGATTGGTGTGATCCTCTAGCTGCTTCTTGAGGCCCATCGAGGTTTCCACATAGCTGCGCTTGCGCACCAAGGCTTCACGAGCCAGATTTTCATTGTTGTTGCGCATGGCCAACTCAGCCCGCTTTTGCCATTCTTCCTCGTTTTGTTTGGCTTGTTCATACTGACGCTCCACCCGCTTTTGGCTGGCGATAGCTGTCGCAACAGCCTGCCGCAGTTGGATCAGATCCTCGGACATATCCTGAATAGCCTGGTTCAAGATCTTCTCTGGATCCTCGGCGGCAGTAACCATAGAGTTGATGTTAGACCTGACAATCCGGCTGACCCGATCAAATAGTCCCATCTGCTTCTGTCTCCCTAGCGGTTTGACTCAACGCGACTGTGCCCAGCTCCCATTCGGTTTCGCAGTCCTTCGTCGCTATTATCTTAATACATCAACCATGATAGTGACTCCTTCTATTGATCTAAAGAATGGTAAGCTAACCCCCAGCTGCAGCACGGGGACTTTCGCCCTCCCCCCGACAGTCTTGAGTCTTGAGACACTCTGATCTTGGAAAACTCTTGCGGATCCTCAACCCAACCCTCAGGAAGAACACTGATACACTGTCGCAATGCCGCGTAAGTCAAAAGCCTGCTCACAGTTCTTTAATTGATTGTGTTTGAGCATTGCCCGATGCTTCTGATTCCCCACGGAAAAGGCTGAATAGTCATAGGTTGCCGCCACCACGACCCAAGCGTGCGGTGGGAGCGGGGCAACCGTCCTCAGCTCTCGCCACTCAAATTGAGTTTTGATCGATCCATGTGTTTCTGCATATTTCCAAGCCCCCAAGCAGTCTACGAAGACAAAAATAGGGTGATCCGGTTGATCCTGAAGGTGTCGATTAAGATGCTCGATCAAGCGAGGGGATCCCTGACAATGATTCACGGCTGGTCCCTGAAAGCCACCCTGCATCCAGGATCCATAGCTTCTGCCAGCCAACAGGTAATTATCTTGAAGGTAAAGATTTGTGATCACCATTGACAGTAACAACAGATTGGGAATCACGATCCCTAGCCATTGGGACGATGGGCGACGATAGCGATGCTGGATCTGATCAAGGGCGTAACCCGCCAAGATCACCATGCCAGGGACGGCACCCACATAATACTGAGCATTCTGAAACGAGCGCACAAAGTGAAGCAGACTGAGCCCCATCATGCCTGCAAAGATCCATAGCCAGGATGGGTGGGGGTTGGGTTGAACCTGTAGCAGTGAGGGAGTCCGTTTGGATGGGAGTTTCGATCGAGTCAGCAGAGTTAGCCCCAAAGCTGCTGCCAAACACAAACCTGGGGAGAATTTACCAACAAAGATCCAGAACAAGTAGTCTAGTTGAGCCCGTTCTCGCCAAACCCCCAGAAATGCATAGGTCTCTCGGTGGGACCAGCGAGTGACTTCCTGTAATGCTTCGATCGTGAAACCTGGGCCATGTAAAAATAATGGGTTTGCAATGAAGACAACTAGTAAAAAAGCTAACGTGAACCCAACAACACTGAGCCCAATTTGCCATCGAGAACGATCAAAATTGGCGAGTAAGCGAGGAATCTGAAGTCCAACCACACCTAAGATCAATAGGATCAACAGAATCCCGGTTAACTTAGCTCCAATCGCCAAGCCTAAAGCAGCACCTGTCGCAGCCGCCCAGATCCACTTGTGAGTTTGAGTCCAAAAGGTCAAAGCGATCCCGACCAGGAGCCAAGTGGTGATGACCAAACCATCTCCCGCTGAAGCCGTCGTGCGATAGGCGGCCAATCCATAGGGGCAGAGTAGAAAGATCGCGGTGGTATAAAGAGCTATTTCAAGCTTCAAGTGGGTTCGACAGATCAGGAATAGCAGGACAGCCGTTAATCCACCGACTAGAGCAAAGGTCAGTTTATAGGAATGAAGAGACGAATCGAATAGCCATAACCCAAGTGCTCCGATCACATGGGGCAACCGACTCTGGCTTGGATCAAGAGTATTCTCCAGAACAGCAACAAGGTTACGCCGATAGCTAAGGGAGATGGAGTAATCAATGAACTCATCTGAAGTGATCCCCATCGCTTCTAGATTTTTGAACAGCAAGATCGCCCCAATCCCGATCCATACCAGAGGTAACCCAAGCCGAATCCATCGATCCATTGCAGCATCCCATCCCATCTGCTGCGATCCTGCTGCCAGATGCTCTCATTGTCCAGAATTTCGCATAGGTTAGCAAAAAGGCAAACTCTAACACTCTAACCACTACGCCCTTGCCAGCCTATGATTTAGGAACCAGCCTGCAGATGTGGTCAAGGGTCTTCCTGATACCTTGGATTGATTGCCATAGAGTCCATGATCGTGGAGTCCATTGAGTAGGTTGGACGCAGATCGAGAGGGGAATGCCCTACAAACGCTAACCGGATACCAAACTGATCCGCTGCAAGGTTAAACTGGGACCAACAACGGAGGTTCGTGGACGTGCTGCTATCCAAAGGATTTGAAGTTGAGATGTACACGGGCACGCCTGCGGGTGATGCAGTTGGCTTCTCCGATAAAATTGTGGCTGCCTTACCCGGCTTCGTGGTTGAACCCGATCGGCGTAATGTCGAATACACCACAGCCCCACTCCAATGCTACGAGCGCCTAGTTTGTGCCTTAGTCCAACCTCGGCAGCGCTTGCGCCAATTTCTACAGCAACTGGGATCCTATACCCTACTCCCCGGCAGTACCTTAGCGTTGGGGGGCACAGACTACTTTGATCGATCCGATCCTGCTAACCCCTACCACACTTATATCGAGCACACCTATGGAACGTTAGTAGTCACAGCCAGCATCCACATCAACATTGGCCTGCCCGATGCTGATGCGATCTTTCGGGCCTGCCGTCTCCTCCGGGCCGAAGCAGGACTTTATCTAGCCTTAAGTGCCTCCTCCCCCTTCTTAAATGGAGCCATCACCGGATCCCACTCCAGCCGCTGGCAACTTTTTCCCAAAACACCCGCACACATCCCCTTCTTTCACGATCATCTCCACTACATCCGTTGGATGCGAGACCAGATCATGCAAGGCACCATGCAAAATGTTCGTCATCTCTGGGACTCGGTGCGACCGAATGGTCCTAGCCGCCCTTACGATCTGAATCGGGTTGAACTGCGCATTTGTGATCTTGTTGGTGATCCTCTCGTATTGCTCGCCATCACTGCTCTGATCGAAGCCCGCCTCCACCAAATGCTTCACGATCCAGAAAGGTTAGATCCCTTGCATGGCCCCTTTACCCCAGGAGAACTCGTCGAAATCTCGGATCAGAATGAACAGGCAGCAGCCCAATCCTCGTTGAATGCCCAACTGATCCATTGGCAGACAGGCCAGACTCTGACCGCCGCAGATTGGATCGAACAGCAATTAACCGAAGCATGGCGCAAGATCCATCCAGCAGGCTTTAGCTGCTTCCTGGCCCCCCTCCAACAGGTTCTTTCTGAAGGCAACGAAGCCCAACGCTGGTTACGCCAGATCGATCAAGGGATGGATGTGAAACAGGTGTATCAAGCTGCCATCCAGTCACTAGAACTTCATGAAGCGCA
>CAZONZ010000142.1:0-9143 GCA_964581005.1 uncultured bacterium | reverse complement strand
TCACGCTCACTCCCATGGACTAGCTGTTATAGGCTAAGCCCACGATGAACTCACTCTGGATACATCCAGACATCGTTTCCAGCAAGACAATGACCTGTTCATTCAAAGAGCGGTGCTCTGATAAGGCTAACTGTTGAATCTGGGTATAAAGCTCTTGAGGCACGTTTGGAATGTACAGGGAGGCCATAGGCAATTGCAGAAAGTCCACACTCATTATTCTATCTGAGAGATAAGAAGCCTCACTTAGTCATCCTTCAAACTCTCCAGATCAACATTTAGCCTCATAGGATCCTCAGTTGGGTGGGATGGATCCTGTGTGGGGCGGATGGGATCCTGGGGGAAGCTGGATCCTGACTTCGATGCCCCTAGAACTACCTTGACTCCCCCACAGTCAACTAACATGTTGTCTACATCGATCAACAGAGGGGATCCCTATGAGTATAGTTGAGATTGAAGTGCCAGAGGAAGTGCTGATTAGCCTAAAGGAAACACGCTGAAATAATTATACGCAGCCACTTGATCAATCAAAGCTACCGTCATCTTCAAAAGGGTCGCCTGAGGGTTTCACATCATGGGGCCACTGTTAGCGGATGGCAAACTCTGTGAAATGTCTGTATTGAGGCGGCTGAAATCCCAGGACGATGGCCTCTTTGGGGACCCCTTGCTCGACTAACTGATAGGCAATGCCCCCTTCTGTCCCGTCATATTGGATCCAAATCTTGTCCTCTTTGATGTCTAAATGTGCAGCAGACACCCATAATCGCGTAAACCCGTGCGTGTCCAACCCACATACACTAATTGGTAATGGTCCCGTTCCACATCAAAGATGGTTTGGGCTTCCACCCTGTCTGAGTTCTGTTGCGAGCGTTGCGCCCGTTCGGATAAAAGCTTTTGAATGATGTGTCGATACGTGCCTACTCGATCCATGTTGCAATCACCTCCTGTACAGGATCAAACACAAGTAGCTTAATCTGGCTCCTCTGCACAACGGTCCGAATAAATTTAAGCTGAAAGAAGGTTTCATACGTCATCAAAGGAATAGCCAAGTACAATAATCGCTCCGGATCCTGCTCTTCTAGGGCATAACGGTAGTCCAAAAACTGTCCATGCGCCAAGTGAAAGTCAGATATCGAAGATGGACTGATAAAACTTTTAATCTCAACGGCAATCTTGACCTGGCCTTGCTCCGCCGCAATCAGTTGATCTGCCCCTAAATCAATATACATTTCAATCCCACCCACCCGCAGCTCGTAAGGATCCTGAGTAATAGTCTAACCATCCTTCTGCAAAGCGCGTCTAACCTGTGAATGAAAGTAATCCTTCCCCATAGCCCACCACAGCAAGACTGCACTTTGATAATAACAAGTTTTCGATGACCAGTGGTTCCAGTAACAGTAACCTACTCATCGAGTGCCTCACCATGATTCTCCAACCAGCCCCACAATAGAGATAAACCTCAGGATCCTAATCCATCTCGATGAGCCCCTCCACTAGATCAGATGCAGATGTAAAGTGCATAATAAAAAGCAATTAGGATAACACCTCAGGTGCCCCAGTAACGTACCATCCCCCAAGGATCCTTATGCCCCCCACCCCACCCTACCGCTACGACGCCTTCATCTCCTACGCCTCAGAGGATCAATCCTGGGTGAGGGAGACACTCTTACCCAACCTGGAAGCCCAAAGGATCCTATATTGTATCGACTACAAAGAATTTCTACCCGGAAAAGCTATTTTGCACACAATCGGAGAGGCTATAGCAACTAGCAAGAAAGCTCTATTAGTACTATCACCAACCTATGTGGCGAAAAATTGGACGATTCTGGAAGCGTTAATGCTCCAAACCAAGGATCCGACCCACAAAGGGCTCAAATTCCTCCCGATCTTGAAAGAAACCTGCGAGATACCGAGTCATTTAGAACCTTTTGGCTACACTAATCTAGTGGATCCGGTCGATGAAGCATGGGAATGGCAGAAATTGTACACCGCGATTAAACAGGATCCGTCTTCCCCACAGAGCACCCGCTCGACCCCAACAGTTACTCCAACGCACAAGGATCTCACCCTCAGGATCCCTAAGCTCAGAGCAGCGGATCCGGGGCAGGCTGAGCGGTTACAGGAATTGGGCCAAGGGTTCGATCAACAGTTGACTTCAGAGGATCGGTTCAACTTCTTGATGCAGGTGTTACAGGCGACTTCTGATAGTGGTGCAGATCCCCAGGTGGTCTACCCGATCTTGCAGAACCATGTGAATTGGATCGATCAAGGGTTGTTAGATCTATTGAACTCTTGGGGATCTCAAATTTTGGCTGAATTGGATCTGAAGAAGGCCCGATCAATAGCAGCTGACATTGGCCACTTTAGTAACTTGATCCAGCAGTTTCCTTTGGGATCTAAAGACATCAATATGGAGATTGCGATCTTGGGCTATGAGCTGATCCTTAAGGTGTTCCCCCAAGAGAGCGCGGCTTCCATTTGGGCCACTGTGCAAAACAATTTGGGGACTGCCTACTGTAATCGGATCCGAGGAGAGCGAGCTGAGAACTTGGAACGGGGGATCGAGGCCTATGAGCGGGCCTTACAGGTGCGAACCCGCGACGCCTTGCCGATCGAGTGGGCCATGACGCAACACAATTTAGGGCTTTTCTATGAAATTACTGAACAGTGGCAGCAAGCTATTGCAAGTTTCCAGAATGCCGCCAGTGTTTGGACGTTTGCCTCCGATCCTGAACAATGGATCACTATTCAAATTCGGCTCGCTCGAATCTATCGAGATCACATAAAAGGGCATTATGATCAAAGCATTCAAGCTCTTGAACAAGCTAGATCGGTTTTGCTGGAGACGGTTTCTAACCTAGATCAGTTGTCCATGGTTGTATTTGAGCTGGCTCAGCTTTATCATCGTATCGGTAAACTTGATCAAGCTCGCTTGTATTTCAAGGATGCTCTCAGGTTATATCAGCGGTTGCAAAGAGAAGAGAGAATCACAGCTACATTGACAGCCTTAGGAAACTTAGAGATGCAACTCGGACGAATTGATCAAGCTCAAGATCATCTCCAACAGGCTCTGGAGCGCTATCAAATAGATCAGAATGAAGCTCAGATAGCTGAAGTGACTAAACTCTTGGGTTTTGTTGAAGAGTCTCAACTCATGCAAGCGCGTTTTTCAAGGTGAGGGTGATGTCAAGTCTAAACCGTTATCAATCTATATTGAAACAGTGGGGGTTACTTCGCATCCCTTTTACCTCTGTTCCGCCTGAGGATCCTGATATTTTGGCCAGAATCTTTCATGGGCGTGAACGTGAAATTGATCAGATCTTGCCCGCACTGTATGAAGGGCGCAACGTCATGATTAGAGGGGCTTGGGGGATTGGCAAAACCGCTTTGATCTACAAAGCCCTGGATCAGTTGGGGACAGAAGTATCCGCGTTTGATGAACAGCTTCTGATTATTTATATTGCTGGGATCCCGACTCTGACAGCACAAGACTTTTATCGCACCTTATTAACCGCTGTGGCTGGACGTTTAGCAGAACAGGATGAAATCGCTCAAGCCATTCTCGAAAAACTGACTGGTTTGTATACACAAAAAGCTCGTACCACTCTTGAAGGCAAAGTGAATCTAACCTTTGTCACCTTTGGTGCTAAACAAGAAACTGTTGATCATCAAATGAAGGCTGATTCTATTGGAGATCCGTATCAACTCCTCATTAATCTCTTAGATCGAGCGGAAGATTTATATACTGGTTTAGTTGTTGCTGTCGATGATTTAGATAAACAGGATGTCTCCCTTTTGCAAGAGATCTTGGAAGGAAGTTTAAGCCTTTTCCGAATGGGTCAGCGTCGAGCCTTTCTCCTCACAGGACGAGGGTTCACTGAGCTTCAAGATGCTACATTACGGGCTCTGGCGTATCAGGCTAACGGGATCAGCGAAGATATTACCAACGCACAACTGGATCAAGTAGGTGCTTTAACGTTTGTGCAATTGCTGCCTGAGTTACGACTGTTGGAAGAACAAGAACTTTTGCTGCGTACAGAAGATAGTCAAGGGTTTCGGTTTGTGCCCTCTAAACTAGTATTGCCACCACCGGATCCAGACTCTGTTAGCTGAATGGGTCAGGTACCTGATATCCATAGATCCTATAATCATGACAGTAATCCAGAGGGTGTTATGGATCCCCGCCTGCAAGCCTATTAAGATCTGATCCACCCGTTACTGACCTGCACCGAGTGCACTGAATAACTCTGAGGTTATCTATGAGGTTGGCTTGTGCTAAGCCGAGCAAAAGTTATAATCAGCTATCTATCTCTCAAATAGTCGTGGCTAGGTCACTCAATGGTTACTTCCATCAATAAACCCTCTTCACTCATTCACAATATCCAACTCAAAAGGGTTGGCCTCTTGAAACTATTCAAATTCAGTGAGACTCTTCAGCTACGCATGGAGGATCTCCTAGACAAGAAGAAAGCCGATCAGCTTACGCTCGATGAGATTGCTGAACTAGAGGCTATTGGGGAACTAGACCGAATATTTACTCATATGAACGCTATGCTGGCAGCTGAAGATGTCCATCCGTGAAGAGATCAAGCAAAGTGTTCGAGAACGAGCCAACTACTTGTGCGAGTACTGTCACTCTTCAGAGCAACTCAGTGCTAGCCGGTTTACCGTTGATCATCTCGTGCCTAGATCTCTGGGCGGTTCGGATGACATTGATAATCTGGCATTGGCTTGCCGATGTTGTAACGAAAGACGCTATAACTTTTTGGGTTAGAACGGGTCTGCATCCTCCCTCAGGTGATCCATTCATCCCATGAAATGAACACTTTTAATTGTATGTCCCGATCCTCCAACGGATCCTATAATCATGACAGTAATCCAGAGGGTGTGATGGATCCCCGCCTGCCAGCCTATCAAGATCTAATCGAAGAGTTACTGATCTACACCGAGTGAGAGGAACGGATCCCCCTTCTGAAACGGATCCAAACAGTAGCAGGATCAGATCCGGAGTCCATAGTCAAAATCGGTGGAGAATAGTGGTAAGGGGTGGTACTCATGAATCAAGCTCGATTAGATCATCTATGTTACAGGTCGTAAGGAGAATGTGATCATGCAGATTACGATTGAACTTCCCGATGACATCGCCAACCAATTACAACCCGTCAATGTTTCTCGCCGAGTGCTAGAACTTATCGCGGCTGATCACTATCGTCAAGGTCGGATGGGAGTGGCAGAAGTGCGACAAATGCTTAACTTTTCCTCTCGTTGGGAAACTCACGAATTTCTTAAGCGTGAAAAAGCTTATCTACCCTATACTGAAGGCGATTTAGAGCAGGATGCCCAAGCCATTCGCCATCTTTTAGCTCCGGAATGATTATTGTGTCCAATACTTCTCCAATCAACTACCTGATTCTGATTGGGCAGATCGACTTACTCCCCGAATTATTCCGGCAGATTATTATTCCCCAAGCCGTTTATGACGAGCTATCTGATCCGGCAGCTCCCAACCTGGTCCGAACGTGGATAACAACTTCACCTAATTGGCTCAACATTCAGCCTCAACCTATCAACCAAGCTTCGGATGCCAGCATTAATTTGCTTGATCCTGGAGAACGTGCAGCTATTCTTCTAGCCCAAGAACTGAAAGCTAACTTACTTTTGCTAGACGATATGAAAGCGCGACGCACTGCAATAGACAGAGGCTTGAGCATTACAGGGATCCTCGGAATTCTGGATCAGGCAGCAACCCTAAAGCTCATCGACCTGCCTGTTGCCGTCCAAAGCCTTCAAGCCACATCTTTTTGGGCATCTGACAGTTTGCTTCAAAAGTTATTAGACAAGCACACTTAAAGCCTCATTGCGTGGGATCCTATAATCATGACAGTAATCCAGAGGGTGTTATGGATCCCCGCCTGCCAGCCTATTAAGATCTAATCGAAGCGTTACCGACCTGCATTTTACTCAACTTTAGCGAAGAGGTAGATATTGCACTTGTCCCTCCCATTCGCCCTTAAAACTCCCCTCTGTGATCAATTAAGATCTCTTCGATCGCTAGACTAACTGGAACACTACGACTAACCTCAAAGACTCCTGGCATATCTAATCCTGCCTGTACACGCTCATAAGCATATCGGGTCATTGTTTCCACATCGTGAGTCAGCAACACCCGATTCTGTTGTGCCGCCCATTCCAGAATAATTCGATCATCAGTTGCAGACAGACCTACATCTTGGACTCTAACAATATCAATTTCCGGTTTTCGTCGAAGAAGACCCCGAACAATTTGGTTGTTAAAGTTCTCATCTGCTAAAAGGCGTAGCATTTTAATCCTGTTTTGGATGGTCAAGTCTTGCCATCAGCCGATCGCGGATCCCAACGGGGTTGAAACGACGCTCATTTTCTTGGCGAACTTGAGTGGCACGCTGTTGTCGAATGTCTAGATAAACATCAACTTCGGTTTTGTGATGAAGGTAATACCCAATCACCCAGTACACATCTGCAAGTTGAAGGGATGGATATTGCTCGATAATCTCTTCTGGGGTGAAATTCTCTAAAAAGGCAGCAACCACGGTATCGAGGGTGACGCGAGTCTTGCCGACAAGAATCACACCATCCTCATTCAATTTTAGAGGAGCCGTTTCAGGCGTAATCGCTAGTTTCATAAGCACAACCAGGTTGACTCATTGGATGGTAACAGATCGACCCATAAACCTATCAGGACTCGCCCCCAAACTTGAAAAACCAGGATCCTCCCTACCCTCCACAACGGATCCTATAATCATGACAGTAATCCAGAGGGTGTTATGGATCCCCGCCTGCAAGCCTATCAAGATCTAATCGAAGCGTTACTGATCTGCACCGAGTGGGACGAACGGATCCCTCTTCTACAAGCGCACCCAGATCTCGTGAATCCAGAGTTACTCCAAGTGATTGATCAACGGATCCAAACCGTAGCAGGATCGGATCCGGGACAGACAGAACGGTTACAGGAATTAGGCCAAGGGTTAGATCGAGTATTAACTTCACAGGATCAGTTCAAGCTCTTGATGCAGGTGTTACAAGCTACTTCTGACAGTAGTGGAGATCCAAACGTGGTCTATCCGATCTTGCAAGCCCATGTGAATTGGTTAGATCAAGGATTTTTAGATCTATTGAACAGTTGGGGATCTGAAGCTTTGGCTCAATCTGATCTGGAGAAGGTTCAAACCATAGCCTCTGTTATTGGCAACTTTAGTACCTTGATCCTGCAGTTTCCTTTGGGATTTAAAGCGATCAATGTGGAGATTGGGATCTTGGGCTATGAGCTGGCCTTACAGGTGCTCACCCGCGACGCCTTGCCGATCGAGTGGGCCATGACGCAAACCAATTTTGGGAATGCCTACCTATATCGGATCCGAGGGGAGAGAGGGGAGAACCTGGAACGGGCCATCGCCGCCTATGAGCTGGCCTTACAGGTGCACACCCGCGACGCCTTGCCTTGGAATCATGCTGAGACTCAATTCAATCTTGGGCTAGCTCTCACAGACATTAGACGACTGCCAGAAGCTGAAGCGGCCTTTAAGGCTGCCATTGACACCGCTGAAGCCCTACGTCACGAGATCACCTTAGGATCCCAAACCTACGAAGACAAACAAAAGCTAGCCGAATCCTTCAATGGTAGCTATCGGGGCCAGATCGAGATCTATCTGCTGCAAGATCAACCCCAACAAGCCCTGATCACCGCCGAACGGAGCAAAACTCGCAACCTATATGATCAACTCCTGATCCGAGAATCCCAACAACCCCTACAGGATCCGCCTCCCCCCATCACGTACCCCCAGATCCGCCAACTTCTAGATGATCAGACCGCCTTAATCGAGTGGTATCTCTTTCGTGACTGCTTTCGAGCCTTCATCTTGATCCCGACCCAACCGGATCCTATAGTTTGGACTTCATCTGCAGACGATCTAGATCAACTAGTTCAATGGATCAATCAATGGTTTGAAAAGGAAGCCCAAGGGATAACTGATTACGAAGCTTGGATCACCAGCATGGATCCTGCACTCCAACAGCTCAGCCAGATCTTGCACCTCCAGGATCTGCTTAAACACATTCCTACCACCTGTCAACGTCTGATCCTGATCCCTCATCGCTACCTTCATCTCCTCCCCATCCATACCCTTCTGGCCCCAAAATCTCCCCAGGATCCCGACACAACCTTACTCATGGATCATTTTCCCCAAGGGATCCACTACGCCCCCAGCTGCCAGATCCTGCACCAGATCAACACCCGTCATCGGCCTCACGTTGAAAAGCTCTTTGTTATTCAAAATCCCACACCTGATCTGTACCAGAACTATGAGGCTGACCTCGGATCTGTTGACTTCATTGCCAATTCCTTCCCGGCGACGATCCTCAAAAACCAGCAGGCTACTCTCAATCAAGTGCTTAACCATCCAAACCTGGCCCAGACTCATCAGCTCTTATCCTTCTGTCATGGATCCTTCAATCCACAAGATCCACTAGCCTCTGCCTTAAGTCTGGCCGATGCTCCCCTCACATTACAGCTGATCTTGGACCAGCTCCAGTTAGATCAGTGCTATCTAGTCACCCTCTCGGCGTGCGAAAGTGGACGAGTTGATTTTGAGGATAGTGATGAATACTTGGGTTTGAGTGGTGGGTTTCTGTTAGCAGGCAGTATCAACGTGATCAGTCCCCTGTGGTCAGTGGCCCAAATTCCGACCTCTTTATTGATCAGCCACCTGTATCACCAACTTCGACACGATCATCATGCCATCGCCCGTACCCTGCACCAGTCGCAACGCTGGCTTCGAGACAGCACCCTCGATCAGTTCCGTCAGTGGATCGAGGATCACTATCCCATCTCCGTCAACAAATTTCAATTGATCAACTACTTCAAGAAGGAGGCCGCCCAGCACGGATCCGATCACCAACCCTTTGCCAATCCCTACTACTGGGCCGGATTCTGTGCCGTAGGTCAGGGAAAGCATCCCGCCTCAGCATCAGATCCTCTGGCCCTAGCCCATCGAGATCCAGACTGAGCAACCTTCACCGCCCCCCCAGCCAAGATCGCAGCCACCTCAGCCAGATTCGATCCGGGAATGGCAGAAGCCCCCTTCGCCGAAGCCACCCCCCCAGTCGCCACC
>CAZONZ010000141.1:0-9153 GCA_964581005.1 uncultured bacterium | reverse complement strand
CTTAAGAAAAGCTAAACTCCTCATGAAAGCCCTCTCTCTACTCGGATCAACCGGCTCGATTGGTACCCAAACCCTCGATCTGGTGGCTCAATACCCGGATCGGTTTCGAGTGGTTGGCCTCACCACCCACAGCAATATCAATCTTCTGGCTGACCAGATCCAACAGTTCCATCCCAGGATCGTCGGCATTGCCCAACCCCACTTGCTCGAACCACTCCGATCTTTATTAGAGGGCATCACCCCCATGCCGGAGGTAGTTGTGGGATCTGAGGGGTTATGCCAGGTTGCAGCTCATCCGAAGACGGATCTCGTTGTTACTGGGATCGTAGGCTGTGCTGGACTCTTGCCAACCATTGCCGCCATTCAAGCTGGCAAAAATATTGCCCTCGCCAACAAGGAAACGCTGGTGGCTGGTGGTCCGGTGGTGTTGCCGTTGGTAGCTAAACATGGCATCGATCTGATCCCAGTGGATTCCGAACACTCAGCGATCTTTCAGTGTTTGCAGGGGGTGCCAGAGGGAGGACTGCGCCGGATCCTGTTGACGGCTTCAGGCGGATCCTTTCGAGATTGGCCTGTTGAAAAATTGGTGGATGTTACCCTTGCGGATGCTCTCAAACATCCCAACTGGGTCATGGGTCGTAAGATCACGATCGATTCAGCTACTTTGATGAACAAGGGTCTAGAAGTGATCGAAGCTCATTGCCTGTTTGGCCTCGATTATGATCACATTGATATTGTGATCCATCCCCAAAGCATTATCCACTCGTTGATCGAGCTTCAAGATACTTCGGTTCTAGCCCAACTCGGTTGGCCGGATATGCATCTCCCCTTGCTGTATGGATTGAGCTGGCCGGAACGGTTACCCACCGCTTGGGAACCTCTCGATCTCGTCAAATTAGCAACTCTAACCTTCAAAGCCCCGGATCATCATAAGTACCCCTGTATGCAACTGGCTTATGCTGCAGGTCGAGCTGGGGGCACAATGCCTGCTGTGTTGAATGCGGCTAACGAGGCTGCTGTCGGACTGTTTTTAGAGGAGACGATCCGCTTTTTGGATATCCCCAAATTACTGGAGCAGGTTTGTGAAAAACACCAGGTGATCCAGGATCCGAGTCTGGATGACATCCTCAATGTGGATACCTGGGCTCGGATCCAGGTACAGTCTGAAGCCACTCATGTGAAAACCCCTGTGCTGGTTGGATCCCCAAACACATCCGGTTCATGATCCCCTTGATGCTCGATCTCGCTGACATAGCCACACTGAGCGGTCGGAAAGGCATCACAGTACGTGACGTAAGGCTTAATATCCAAGACAGGGGTCTGATCCAACAGATCAATTCCTTCAACCTCCACGATCAACCCCTCAATCTTGATCAACTTGGTGGCACTGAGACCGATCGGGTTCGGGCGATGGGGAGCGCGAGTTGCTAAGGTTCCTCGCCGGATCCGGGGGCCACGGGGGGCGATCACAGTGGGGTTCCAATGCTGGTTGAGATGCAGCCATGTGATCAGCCAGATGCGTTCAAAGCCTTGCAGATCTTGAAGGGCTATGGCAGGCACACGCTCTGAGAACAGTTCAATCTGAGCGATCGCGGGCTGATAGTCGGGTGGGGCAGACTGCAGTTCTGCCTGACGTGGGGTACCATGCCGCTCCTTGTAAGGCGAATGCACGACACCGATCGGGTGCAGCACGATCTCGGTGGGGAAGGATACGGCTTGAATGTAGTTCTTTGGAGGAAGCTTGGGCATAGGAGATCAATAGGATAAAAGCTAGATCAATACAGACAAGTACTTAAGGATCGATAGTCCCAATTTGGAAGTCTCTTCATAGACCAACCGGAAAACCATTATTTCAGATAGTTCTCGATCTTATGCTGTTCTGCCCGCCCGAAAAATCAGATCTGCTGTTAGCTCCAGTTGAGGAAAAATCTGAGATCGGATCCGATCCTCTCGACGAAACTGGGCAACCTGATACTCTTCATTGACCAACGTATAGATGGATAGCGTAGGCTGCTTCGGATCTCCAATATATCGCCTTCCACCCAAACCTAAATAGTCAACGATCCAGTATTCTTGGATCCCTAACGCTTCATAATCGGCTAGCCTGTGAGCATAGTCATCCCGCCAATTGCCGCTCACAATTTCGATGACTAACGGTACAGCATCTCCTCGGTTTACAGTGGAAGCTTTTTGCCATTGTGGATCCTGCCTGAGCAATTCCGGATGCAAAACTACCACATCAGGGAAATAGCCTGTCTCCCCGGATTGAGGTCGGATCAGGGCTTGTTTGGGTAATCGATAGGGTAACTCCAATCGGCCAATTTCTAAGCTGAATTTTAGAATGAGAAACCCTCCGATCTCTTCATGCTGTCCTGTGAGTTGCATTTCAACAACAACTCCATTCCTAAGTTCACATCGGTTTTCTGGCGTTTTCCAGATGAGAAACTCCTCCAGTGTCATTATCTTTTCGACCACTTGCCTTGATGCTGTCATCGATCCTGATCCTTCCTACCTAGTGGGGGCTGCTGTCCCGTCATTCTAACGGTTTAGGGATCCATCCTTAGTAATAGGTCGGATCCCCTGGGGATAGGGCTTGAGCATGGTTGAGTCTGGAGTTCTTATCAGAAGGGTAGTGATCTTACTCCAAAACTCTCACACCTCAGATCAAGCCAAACACTAGATAAACTGATGGCTCTCCGGCTGCAGAACTACTTCGCTAGGGATCGCATTCGCCGGAACAGACAGGGTAAATAGGATCGCGTCGGCTACCGTGGTCAACGCGAGCATCTTATCTCGTTGCACTTTCATGCCAACCCCATCCCAAAAGGGGGAATCGATCCCGCCAAAGTAAAATAGGGTGAACTTGACGCCAAATCGCTTCAACTCATCCGCCATACACTTCGTAAATCCCACGACCCCAAACTTGGAGGCACAATAACCTGCTCCCATTGCCATCGGATGCCGCCCCAAAATCCCTGGAAAATTGAGAATATGACCGGATTTTTGCTCCCGCATCACATTGCCGATCAGTTGACTGGTGTAGAAACTGCCCTTGAGATTGACATCCACTAGCCGATCCAAATCCGCTGGCGTAATCTGAGGCGCAGGCTTTAAGATCCCTAACCCAGCCGCATTGATCAACACATCAATGGGTCCAAACCGTTTCAAGGTGGCTTCCACTAACGCTTCGACCTGATCATAAGCCGTGACATCGGTCGGTACCGTCAGGATCTCGCATGAACCGTTGGGCGTCTGGTCATGGAGTGTCTGGGCTTGGGGGTTCGAAGCCTGGATTTGAGCCTGGATTTGAGCAGCCAAATCGGCCAAGGGCTCTGGATGGCGAGCGGCCAGCACCAATTGGTGTCCCTGCTGGGCGAGTTGAGGCAGGATCGTCCGGCCAATCCCGCCGCTTGCCCCTGTGATCACGATTACCTTGCGAGTCATGTTACATTTCTTAACGCGATTCTTCGATCATACGAGAAATCAGAGGGAGGGCAACCCCTAAGCTAGAGCAAGACAGGCACGTGCCCAAGGAGTTGGTATGCCCGATCTGGAAGTCCCCTTCACGCTCGATCAGCTGGCGATTGTGCGAGCGATTGCTGAACACGGTAGCTTCCGAAAAGCAGCTGACAAACTCTATGTGTCACAACCCGCTGTCAGTTTACAGATCCAAAATCTGGAACGGCAGTTGGGCATGGTTCTGTTCGATCGGGGAGGGCGGCGGGTGCAGTTGACGGAGGCAGGTCGGATCCTGGTCGGCTATGGGGAACGGATCCTGAAGTTGTGTCAGGAAACTCAGCGGGCCTTAGATGATCTCTCGGATCTGAAGCGAGGCACCCTGGTATTAGGCGCTAGTCAGACGGTTGGAACCTATGTGATGCCCCAACTGATCAGTCAATTTCGACAGGCCCATCCTCAGATCTCGGTGCAGCTGATGGTGCATTCCACCCGTCGGATTGCCCTCAAACTGGTGAATGGAGAAATTGATCTGGCGATTGTGGGTGGAGAAGTGCCCAAAGACATGGCCTCGACTCTGGAGATTCTCCCGTTTGCCCAAGACGAGTATGTGCTGGTTAAGTCTGGGAACTCTCAACTAGGGCATCGCTGCCGATTCGGAGAAGGTCAGGCTCCTCACCCAAACCCGAATGGTTCCCGATCGACAATCCCCGCTTCATCCGAGCTGCAGACTACCGATCTGCTCACCTTAGAATTCATTACCCTCGATCCTCAATCCTCAACCCGCCAAACCATCGATCGAGTGCTTTCCCACCATGAGATTGATCCGGCCCAGTTCCAGAGCCAGTTGGAGTTAAGTTCGATTGAAGCGATCAAAAATGCTGTTCAAGCGGGCCTCGGTGTTGCCTTTCTCTCCCTGGCCGCTGTAGGAGCTGAATTGGCACGGGGCGATCTGCAGCAACTCAACGTCAAAGGACTGCAGGTTAAACGAACCCTCTGGTTACTATCTAACCCCGAACGCTACCAGTCGCAAGCGAGTAAAATCTTTCGGCATGGCCTCCTCGAACAAACAGGCTGGTTAAACACGCCACTTCCGTACCTATATCAGTTCCCCCCTCCAACCCCAGCCCCAGAGCCAGATCCAGATCCAGATCCCGCCTCTGATCCGTCGCACGCTCAAACGCAGGAATCCTCTTGTCCGCACTAAATGTAGAGGGTTTCCTGGATACCCTGACCAGTAGAGTTGATGGATCCAAGTGTGGTATTTTGCCCCAATCCAAGCTAAAATCTTCGCGTTCAGGGTGTGATCAGGAGACTTAGAAATCTTGAAACCCTTCAACGTAACCATCCCTCTCAGTCAACCTGCGATCAGGGATCCCATCAGCTCAATGGGCTAGCGCTGTAGGTCTGTATGATCAACCCCTTTCTCGATCAGGAGGTAGCGAACAAACCCTGATGGTGCTCCCTTTTTCGGTATGATAAACATCATTACCTACGGACGGAAGCTCTGACCAGCAGAATCTCAATGGATTCCAGGGTTCAGGATGCAAGCTATCCCCCTATTGCCTCAGCTATGGATGATTATGACGAAGCACGCGATCTTATGTGTGGATGATGAACAGGTGATTCTCCAGAGTTTGCGGGGTCAGCTGCAGCATCATTTTGGCAACCAGTTTGTCTATGAGTTTGCAGAAAGTGCTGATGAAGCGTTAGAAGTGATCGAGGAACTCAGCGAAGAAAGTGTTGCCATTTTGGTGATTGTTTCGGACTGGTTGATGCCGAATATGAAAGGGGATGAGTTCCTGATCCGGGTGCATGAGCGTTACCCTAACATCATCACGGTGTTACTCACGGGCCAAGCGGATGAAGCAGCGGTGGATCGTGCCCGGCAGTTTGCCAACCTGCATGGGTATATCCCCAAACCCTGGGATGAAAGCACCTTGGTGAATGTGATTCAGTCTGGCCTCAGGGGAAGTTATGAGTAAGCCCGTAATTGCCTGTGTTGACGATGAGCGCTTTGTCCTGGTGGGCCTGCGGGAGCAACTATCTCGCTTTCTGGGCAATGAGTTCACGATCGAGATCGCCGAGAGTGCTGAGGAAGCCTTGGAGCTGTTAAAGGAGTTGGCCGAAGAAAATGTTGAAGTTCCGGTGATCATTGCCGATCAGATTATGCCCTCGATGAAGGGGGATGAAATGCTGATTCAAATTCACTCCCGCTTTCCCAAAACCCTCAAGATCATGTTGACGGGTCAGGCCACAGCGGAGGATGTCGGTCATGTCGTCAATGAAGCTGATCTCTATCGCTATATTCCTAAGCCCTGGGATGAGAATGATCTCTGTATTACGGTCAAAGAGGCCATCCGTAAATATTCTCAAGAGAAGCAACTTGAAGAGCAAAATGCTGAGTTACTCGCCCTCAATGCCTTTTTGGAAGAGAAGGTCCGCGAACGAACGGTAGAACTGGAGGCAGCCAAAGAAGCCGCCGAGCAAGCTAGCCGCGCCAAAAGCGAATTTCTAGCCAATATGAGCCACGAGCTCCGCACTCCTCTCAACGTGATCCTGGGCTTTAGCCAACTGATGACCCGCGATCCTGAGCTCAGTTCTAAACAACACCGCTATCTGGCCACGATCAATCGGAGTGGGGAATATCTCCTCAATTTGATCAACGATGTCTTAGAAATGTCTAAAATTGAAGCAGGCCGGATCGTTTTACAGGAAGATGCGTTTGATCTCTATAGCCTTTTGTACGGACTGGAGGCGATGTTTAGTATCCGGGCTCAATCAAAGCACGTGCAGCTAGCCTTTAGCCGTGCTCCCGATGTGCCGCAGTATATCTGTGCCGATGAAGGGAAACTGCGCCAGATTTTGCTCAATTTGCTGAGCAATGCGATCAAGTTTACGCATCAGGGTGAGGTCCGGTTGCACCTCAGCACCTTAGCCGATTCTCCCGATTACCTCTGTTTTGCGGTTCAAGATACCGGGGAAGGGATTGCTGCTGACGATCTCAATCAGTTATTTCAGCCCTTTATCCAAACTCGCAGTGGCCTCCGCTCCCAAGAGGGAACCGGCTTGGGACTGGCGATCTGTCGCAAGTTTATTGATTTAATGCAAGGTCAGATCAAGGTCACGAGTACTTTAGGTCAAGGCTCAACTTTTGAATTTTCCCTCCCGATCCGCAGGGTTGAGGCAGCAGCTGTGCAAGGAAAAACTAAACCTAAACGAGTGATCGGTGTGGAACCCAACCAAACTCCTTACCGGATCCTGGTGGTGGACGATAAAGTTGATAACCGAGAACTGTTAAATAATTTACTCCAGCGCGTTGGATTTGAAACTCAAGTGGCTGCTAATGGTCACGAAGCTCTGGATCGATGGCAGCAGTGGAATCCCCATCTGATCTGGATGGATATGCGAATGCCGGTGATGGATGGCTTTGAGGCAACCCGTCAGATCAAGTCCAGCCCCAACGGAGCTTCTACCATTGTGATTGCGATTTCCGCCAGTGCGCTGGACCTAGAGACTGCTCAGATCCAAAATGCAGGCTGCGATGACTATGTTTCTAAGCCGTTTCAAGAAGACACGATCTTTAGCAAAATGGCTGAACACTTAGGGGTAACTTACCTTTACGAAGATGCCCCCACCTCCCCCAGTCCAGCTGTGCTCACCACTTGGTCAGAGGCTGACATGATCTCAGTCCTGCAAACCATGCCAGTAAGCTGGTTAGAACAACTACGGGTTGCTTCAACCTGTGTTGACGATCAAGAAGTCTATCGCTTGATCCAAGAGATTCCCGCTTCGGCTGTCGTCCTCGGTCAGGCATTAACCCAATTAGTCGAAGAATTTCAATTTGAATCGATCCTGAGCTGGTTAAAACAGGTGCTGCCCCCCACCGATCCAACCAATCCCGACGAAATTCTAGCAGCAACGTTTATGGATGGAGCGTGATCTGATGAAAGGCGAAAGGCTGTCTCAAAAGCACGGAGCCGAAAAGCGAGCTGACGTCCCAACGCCCCATCGGTGATTTTTTCCTGTTTTCAGAGTATGGACAGATCGCTCTGGGAGATTGAGATTGGACGTGAAGATCAGTTAGCTCAAGAGGGATCCAGCAATCATTCCCCCCAAGAGAATAAACCCTTGGATCACATTTTCCCGAAAGATTTGAGGATAAAGCTGAGGGGACGCTTCAGGATTCTGTAAACGCCAAACCTGCCAGATCCATGCTCCAATGGCCAGGATGAGAGCAACGTAATAGCTGAAGTGTAACTGCAGGGTAGTGCCCACAGCCAAGAGCAAGAAAACAGTCCCCAGGAAGAAGATCCCTACAGCAATAGGGACTCCGGATCCAAAAAAACGAGCACTCGAATGGATCCCAGCCTGTTCGTCATCCTCTCGATCGGAAAGCGCGTAAACCGTATCAAAGCCTAAGGTCCACAGTACAGTAGCTCCCCAGAGATAACCTGCTGCGGGTTCAAGGATCGGTCGGGTGGGATCTTGGCCCGTAACTGCTGTCCAACTGATCAAAACCGCAAACCCCCAGGCGATCGCTAGCACCAATTGCGGAACCGGAAAGACACGCTTAGCTCCGGGATAGAGCACGATCACAGGGACCGCAGCGACACATAACCCCAGCGTGATCGGATTGAGAAACAAGGCCAACCCAAAAGCACACAGCAACGTGATCAACGCCAGGATTACACCAACCGAAACGGACAGTTCCCGTGATGCCAGGGGCCGAGTGCGGGTGCGTTCCACCAACGGATCGAGATCTCGATCCCAGAGATCATTGATGACACAGCCAGCACCGCTGATCGCTAGAGTTCCTACGACCATGACTAGAATGAGGGGCCAAGGGGGAAGTCCGTGTCCGGCGAGAACGATGCCCCAGAGGGCCGGGATCATTAAAATGAGTCGCCCCTCCGGTTTATTCCAACGCAGAAGCCGGATGATTGCGCCTGTGGTTTGCTGGGTTTGGGTTAGCCATGAGGTTGTGGTCATAGAGTCTCCTGGTTGTGGATCGAGCGCTCCCATTCACGTCCTTGATCTTAAGTCGGTAACATCTCCAACGTAATCTGCTAGAATGCCAAGGTTAATCTGAAGATCTGGACACGATTCTAGTCCAGCCTTTCCCTGCAGCCTAGGCGGACGCAACTGGAATCGAGCATCGGAGGCATCACCTTGCAGTCGATCGAAACTACGCCCAACGTTGATACGTTTTTACAAGAACTGGCCGCTATTCAGCAAATTGGCCCGAAGCGGATCGCTATTTTGGGGAGTCGGCATGTCCCCATCGGTCATCAATATCTGATCGAAACCCTCAGCTACGCCCTTGCCTTAACCGGGAATCGGATTCTCACCTCTGGAGCCATTGGCACCAATCAAGCCGTGATCCGGGGAGCCATTCGCGCCGATATTCGGGCCTTGACGGTGATCTTACCCCAAAGCTTAGACAAGCAACCCACCGAGTCTCGCGCCAGCCTGGAGCAGGTCATCCATCTGGTTGAACACTCCGAAAACGATCATCTCTCCTTAGCTGAAGCCAGCCGCTTGTGCAATGTCGAGATTATTAGCAAGTGTCAACAATTGATCTGTTTTGCCTTTCATGACAGCGTCACTCTGCTGGATGCCTGCCATTATGCCGAGGATCAACACAAGTTGGTGACCTTATTCTATTTTGATTAGCCCCCCCGATCCGTTGGACAC
>CAZONZ010000140.1:0-9305 GCA_964581005.1 uncultured bacterium | reverse complement strand
ATGAGTGATCGTGAGCAACTTATAGGCTTCTGTAAGATCAAAGCTAGAGAACTGCTTCTTCTTTGTCTTGACTGCTTTCATCATCGGATCCCTAATCTAGATTCCATCACGTTATCAAATCCCTGGATCAGACTGAAGAGCGTTTTGCTACCCTAAGGACTATGTGGTGAACTCTAGGATCTACAATACTTCAAGGCCAAGCTCACGTTGCGTCCTTGTCTTCTAGCTCTACCCTTCCTCCCCTAAAAAACGGAGATCGATTAACCTGTGCTGAGTTTGAACGTCGCTATGCTGCTATGCCTAACCTTAAAAAAGCAGAACTGATCGAAGGGATTGTCTCTATGGCAGCTGCCTTACGTCTCAAACATCATGGCGAACCCCATAGTCATTTAATCATTTGGCTGGGCATGTACAAAGTTGCTACACCAGGACTGATCATTGTGGATAATACAAACTGATCATTGTGGATAATACAATAGTAAGACTTGATCGAGCAAACGAACCTCAACCTGATGCTGTATTGTGCCTGGATCCTTCATGGGGGGACAGATCACAATTTCTGAGGATGATTATATCGAAGGTGCGCCGGAATTGATCGCGGAGGTTGCAGCTAGTAGTATTGATAGTGATCTGGACGTCAAGAAAAAAGTCTATTTGCGCAATGGAGTTCAAGAGTATTTGGTTTGGCAGGTCGCTGATCATCAACTGGATTGGTTTAGACTCGTCAGCGATCCCCATGATCATTATGTTCTGTTAGCCCCGGATGCAGATGGGATCTTGAGAAGCCGGATCTTTCCTGGGTTGTGGTTAGATGTTGAAGCTTGGCTCAAGCAGGATATGGTGAGAGTTCTGGAGGTTCTACAGCTTGGGATCCGATCACCTGAACATGATGCCTTTGTCCAGGATCTGCATGAATAATCAAGAACTCAATATTGGAAACGTCGTTATGTATGTCTGTTTAATAGCATTCTGAATTCCGTTTAAGGATCCAGATCACCTGAAGTCGAAGCCGAGATCTCATGGTCAGGATCTGCTTGATGCTTGAGGTTGGTATTAAGTAAGAGCTGTAGGTTGGCAAGGGCGTTGGTTTTGCCACTAGCCAGGATCCGATCACCGGCGTGTAAAACAGTATCGGGTGGAGGAAAGCGGAGGAGACCGTCCTGACGTTGGACAGCTTGGACAAAGACCCCATAGCGTCGCCGTAGATCGGCTTGAGCTAGACTTTGACCAATTAGTGTAGAGGTGGAAGCAACCAAAAGCCAGCGTTCTTGAGAGTCGGTGATCACTTGGATTCGCCCTGCCAGGACCTCTTGAAAGGCCGCATGTTCCTGAGGGTTGCCCACGACCAGTAAGCGATCGTCAGAGTGGAGCTCAGTTTGAGGGTTGGGATAACGGATCGTTTCTCCAATACGACGGATCTCCATGATCGTGGCTCCTGTTAACCGCCAGACGTCTGCCCCGCCTAAGGTCAACCCAGCTAACGGCGATCCTGACTCCAGGATGTACCATTTGCTATCCAACCCATCCAACGCTTGGGCCAGATCCAGCGCAACTTGATAATCCGGTCGCTCCGGCAACAAGGTTCGGTAACGGTTCAAGCGATAGGTCTGCAACACATCTTGCACCTGGGCAAACGATATTCCCAAACTGATCAGCATATGGGATCCCATCTCCAGCGAGGCTTCAAACTCTGGCTGGACAACCTCCCTAGCCCCGATCTGATAGAGGGCGTCGATCTCAGCGTCATTGTGAGCTCGTACCGTCACATCCAGCTCTGGGGCAAGACTGAGCGCCCGCTTCAACACCAACCGTGTGGCTAACGGATCCGGTAGAGCAATCGCTAAGGCTCTGGCATGAGGCAGTTGAGCTTTGGCTAACACCAATTCACTCGCCGCATCCCCATAGAGATACGGAAACCCTTCATTCCGAAGTCGTTGGGCCGTTGCTTCATTACTATCGATCACTAAGACCCGATACCCTTGCGAGACCAACAATCGCACCAACGTTTGCCCCACCCGGCCATACCCCGCCACCACAATGTGACCTGAAATCCCTGGATCCACGGACATAGCCCTCGGTACTTCAATCGCCCGAACCCAGACCCCGATCCAGGGCAGCGACTCCAACCCCTGCAAGATCGATGGAGCCAGTTTCAACATAAACGGCGTCAACAACAACGTGATCGCTGCTGTCCCTACGGTGAGCCCATATAATCGATCTGAAAATAACCCTAGCTCAGCCGCAACTCCAGCCAATACAAACGAAAACTCTCCGATCTGGTTCAACCCCAAAGCCACCGTCAACGCTGTTTTGAAGGAGTAACCAAACAACGACACGATCGGTGTCACAATCATCGCCTTCCCGATCATGACCATGGCCACCAACTCCAGCAAAATAAGTGCATTTTGGAGGAGAAAGCCTAGATCAATCAATGTCCCAATCGAGGCAAAAAACAACGTTGCAAACACATCCCGCATCGGTAGCACTCGATCTAAAGCATGATCCGAAGACTCAATCTGGGAGATCATCAATCCCGCCACAAACGCCCCCATCTCAATCCCCAACCCGATCAGAGCGGTCAACAACGCAACCCCTAAACACAAGGCAAACACACTCAAGACAAACAACTCCTGCGATCCTGTCCGGGCCACATGCCGCATCAACGGTGGGATCAGCCAGCGCCCTGCCGCCACTGCAGCGATCCCAAACAGCAGAGTCTTCAGCCCAGCCACGAAGAGAGCGATCCAGAGCTTCTCCGGTGGCTCCGTCAACGCAGGCAACACCGCTAACATTAAGCCCAACCCCAGATCCTGAATGATCAAGATCGCTAACATGGCCTGACCGTGAGCCGTTTGCACTTCATTACGCTCGATCAAACTTTTCAACACAACCGCTGTTGAAGAAAGCGATAGGGCCGCCCCTAGAAAGATCGCTTTGGGAATCGAATCCACCCATCCTGTTCCAAAGGCCAAACTGGCCCCTAGCAATGTTGTCAACAGAACTTGGAGCGTTCCCCCGCCTAACGCGATCCGGCGAACCTTGAGCAGATCCGTCAAGGAAAACTCAACCCCCAGCACAAACAGCAGCAACGCCACCCCGATCTCCGACAAGGTTTGGACCTCACTCCCAGTCGAGATAATTCCCAACCCCGCCGGACCGACCACGATCCCGCCCACCAAATAGCCCAACAACACCGGCTGACGCAGGGAACTAGCCAGATACCCTCCAGCCGACGCTGCCCCCAGAATCACCACCATGTCAACGATCAAGGATAGTTCTGCTGCCACAAGCGCTCCGCCTTACCTCTGTTCTGGATCTGCTTACGTGATCTCTCAAGAATCAATCACGGACATTTAGACTAACTCATTTCACCAACTGCACCGTTATTCGTGGAAAGCATATATTGAGCCTGAGGCAAATTGAAGAAGATTGATCAAGCGGTGAAGGAAACATATGATCCAGACCTGCGAGAAGGTACGGAATCACCATAGGTTCAGAGGACACGCACAGGCGGTGACATTATGGTCAAGATCAGGTTGTGGTAGGGGGAAGAATATATATATGTTTAATCTATAGGTTGATCGTAAGCCTCGTTTTCACCTGATCATGGTCATCAGGGTCATCAGGGTAATGATCATATAGAGCTACACATGTAGCCCAAAATCCTTAGAATTAGGATCGATAGGGTGGCTAAAACACCTGTAAAGCTAGGGATCCTAAGGATTAAAAATTTAGAATGCATATCAGCATTTTGTGGGATCATGGGCTCTCTCAAGCTTGATCCTGGGGCACTCATCCGGGTAGCCTGGGGTATTCTAGGGAGGAAAGACATGATCCTAGACACAGACTGGATCCAATGGCTGCAGGAGCAAACCTCGCTGGGGATCCTCCCCACAGAAACCTTGAGCACTTTGGTCCAGCAGATTCAACTGCAAACGATCCCAGCGAATCAACGTTTGGTTCGAGAAGAGACGGCAGTACCGGGACTCTATCTGCTCCGATCTGGTAACCTCGAAAGTTATCGAACCAGCCTCAATAGTGCGGCCTGGGCGGTGAGTCTGTTACCGGGATCGATCCTACATTTACAAGAATTATTGTTTGATCAACCCACTCAGCGCACGGTCATTACATTATCCGAGTGTCAGCTGGGATTTGTGTCCACCGCTGCCTTTCAAGGCTGGATCCAGGATCATCCAGAGATCAAGCAAATCCTTTCCCAACAACTGGTGCAGGAGCTGGCTCAGGTTTCCGCGCAACTGATCTACGAACAAGAACGCCAAACTGCCCTTCGACCCTACCTGGTGCCAAAAGTTGAACGTGGGATCGTCGGGAGTAGCCGTTACGCGGTCCGCTTGCGTCATCAGATCAAGACCGCTTCAGAGGATCATCAATCCGTTCTGATCTTTGGGGAACCCGGTCAGGAAAAAGATAACATTGCAGCCCTGATCCACTTCAGTTCCGCTTGGCGGCGCGAGGTCATGATCAAAATTGATTGCAGTACCTTGCAGGCCAGTGGCGCAGAGTTGTTTGGGCGAGCTGGAGGCAAACCTGGGTTGATCGAGCTGGTTGGGGAAGGCACCATCCTGTTGAATAATATTCAAGAGCTTCCGGCTGACCTGGCTCCCAAGATTGAGTTAATGATCCAAACAGGAGTCTTTCTGCCGGTACGCCATCTAGATGAAACACCTGTTGATCCTCGTCTTTGCCGAGCTCGGTTCATTTTGATCACAGAGAAGGCGAATCCTGCGATTGAAAAAAGTGTGGGTCATTCGATCAAAGTGCCGCCGCTACGGGTCCGCAAAGCCGATATCAAAGCTCTGGTCGAGTACTATATCAGCCTCTACTGCCGCCGCCGTGGGATCTCTAAGCCTAAACTGGCTCCTGAAGCCTTGCGACGGTTACAATCCTATGATTTTCCGAGCAATGTTCGGGAACTGCGGACTCTGGTCGAGCGGGCAATCGATCAATCTTTAGGTGCTACTGAACTCACTGAGGCTGTTTTCTGGCCCTCTCAGCCAAGACGTAAGCAATTTCGCCTGAACCTCTTAAACACGTATCCCCAGCTCCGCAAATTTCTCCGCAGCCCTTGGTGGCCCGATCGGATCAACTACGGCCTCGTCATGCCTCTGTTTGCTGCAGTCGTGGCCATCTTATTGTGGGGTCCTCAAGATCGAGCCCATAACCTGGGATTGAACT
Organism: uncultured bacterium; assembly: GCA_964581005.1. GTDB lineage: Bacteria > Cyanobacteriota > Cyanobacteriia > Thermostichales > Thermostichaceae > CAZONZ01. The sequence goes on along the minus strand of CAZONZ010000140.1, from coordinate 4,109 downwards.
TGTTCTGGGCCTGGTGGTGGCCTGTCGTTTTGATCATTTTCCCCTTCCTGGGCCGGATCTGGTGTGCGGTTTGCCCGTTTATGATCTATGGAGAAGCAATCCAAAAACTCTCCCTCTGGATCATGCCTCGTCAACTCGGACGCTGGCCTCGACAGTGGGCTGAACGATGGGGTGGATGGTTTCTGGTTGGCTTGTTTGCAGCCATCTTTATCTGGGAAGAGATCTGGGATCTGCAAAACACCGGATATCTATCAGCCTGGTTGTTGCTGTTGATCACGGCTGGAGCGGTCATCTGCTCGATCCCGTTTGAACGGCGCTTCTGGTGTCGCTATCTCTGTCCGATCGGGGGGATGAATGGACTCTATGGCAAGCTCTCGATGATCGAATTACGGGCTCAACAGGGGATCTGTTCTGCAGAATGTACAACTTACCAGTGTTACAAAGGCGGTCCTGAAAAAGGTGAAGGGCAAGAAACCCTTGGATGTCCTGTTTATTCTCACCCAGCCCAGCTGCAGGATAACAAAGACTGTGTTCTCTGTATGACCTGTCTCAAAGCCTGCCCGCACCGATCCGTCGAACTCAACCTTCGGCCTCCAGGGATTGATCTTTGGACCACTCATACCCCCCATGTCTACGAAGTGGCTCTGCTCTTGCTGCTTCTGGGCGGGATCTTTCTCCACCGTCTCCCTGAACTGCAACTCCAGCTAGGATTAACCCTAGATCTCGATCCGTTCTGGCCCCATTTCGGCATCTCGATCCTCGCCTTAGGGGTACCTTCCCTGATCCCAGCCCTTGCTCAAGCCGCCATGCATCTGATCCGAGGATCCTTAAAACCGCGCCCTTTCTCAGAGTTAGTGTATGGTTATCTCCCTCTTGTATTATTCGGTACACTAGCTCATTATTTGCGCCTGGGACTAGGAGAAGCAGGTCAGATCCTACCTGTTGCTTGGGCTACCTTTGGCTTGAGTGGCGAAGGATTACCTGTATTGATTGCACATCCAGCTGTCATCGCCTTCTTACAAGGAACCAGTTTGGTCACAGGAGTTTTGATCTCAATCGTCCTGACCCAACGGATTGCTCGCCAGCCTCTGCGTCTGATCTGGCCTCATTGGATCGGGATCGGAGGTTTGGGTCTCAGCTTGTGGGTATTGATCCTCAGTTTTTACTAGCTACAAATGTACATTCCTGGGGATTCAGCCCAAATCGATTTGTCGATCCGCCAAAATGTTCAGTTTCGTCAAACCAGTTAAAGATATTGACAGAAAATCCAGTCCGTTTAAGTCTACACTGATAGTCCTCTTTAGCATAGATTCTCACATGATCCGATTGCCCAAAAGCTTGTTCTCGATCAGCAGGAGTAACTATTGAGAAATCCTCATACGTTTGGCTGGATACTCCTGAGAAAGGAACCTGAAGAATAGCCCACCCGCCTGGTTTCAAGACTCGATACAACTCAGACATTGCTTGATGATCATCAATGATATGTTCTAGAACATGATTACAAATAATCACATCAAAGGAATGATCTGGAAATTGAATATCCGTTATATCCATCTTGACCATAACATTTGCTGGGTAGAGATCTGCGGTTAAATAATCGATCGAGGGTTGGCGCTGTAGCACCCTTGACAACACAGATTCCGGGGCTACATGGAGAAGATGACAAGGGGTAGAAAAGATCGCTGTTTTTTGGAGAAGATAAAGATAGACGAGCCGTTCCCGATCAGTGGATCCACAAACAGGACAGAGAGCGTTCTCACGATACCCTCCCCCCACAACATTTTTTTCTGTGAGAATAGGATGATTCAGACCAAAAGGAAGAAATGTACGCAGGTTCGAGGCACAAAGTGGGCAGGTGTAGCTGGATCCAGAGTAGAGAGATCTCCCATAGACCGCTTTCAATCCTCGTTTCAGTTTGATCGGAAGGACTGCTCTAGCCCAAGCCTTGATCGCGTTGTGCATTCTCTCTCTCAGGTGGTTTTCTAGAGGCTTTATTAAGTTGAGGCAAAGGTTACATGATCATCGGGCCTAAAGTCAAGTCATCTGAGTTGCGGAGTTGCGGACATCCTATCCGCCTATAGAGCTAAGTGTTTGTAACTATACGTCTCAGGGGAGGAAATCCGCTTAAGATGAAACGCTTCCTGAATCCACCACGCATGGTGGGTGATCATCTGTTAGCTCATGTCTTGGGTAGGGCTGGATTCGGCAACGGTTTCCTTCCGATCAGGGGTCTCTGGAGCATCAGGAGAAGATGCAGACTTAGAGGTGGCACCTGATTGGGTGGTCTCTGAGGATCCAGCTGTTTCCGATCCACTGGATTGACCCATCTCATCTTTGAACCCCTTCAGCGCTTTGCCAATCGAACTCCCAAGCTCCGGCAACTTCTTAGGGCCAAAGATCACCACAGCGATCACCCCGATCACAACTAACTCCGGCAAGCCCATCCCAAATATGCTCATACTCGTGACCTGGTAAAACAACAATGGTAAAACAACAAAGAGACACCAACAGGCCGGATCATGCCGATCCACAGCCTCATTTGATTTTAACAGCATGATCTCCAAGCTCTAACTTGCTCCCCATCACATCTTCATACATGCGGATGTAGTCCAGGGCCGATCGCGTCCAACTCAGATCAACTGCCATCCCTCGTTGCTGCAGAGCTTTCCAGCTGGTGGGATGTTGATAGGCTTCCCAGGCTCGGACCATGCAGGTGAACAGATCCATGCCTTCGTAGCGATCAAAACAATAGCCAGTCCCTGTCCCCTCACGCGGATTGTGATGGATCACGGTATCCACAAGTCCCCCTGTACGGCGCACGATCGGGACCGATCCATAACAGAGCGCAATCATCTGACTGATCCCACAAGGTTCAAATCGACTGGGCATCAAAAAGGCATCACTACCGGCATAGATCCGCTGAGCCAACTTGGGATCAAACTTTTGCAGAAAGATCAGCCGATCGGGGTAGCGGGTACTTAATGTACGCAACTGATCTTCATAATTGCGCTCCCCACTGCCCAATACAACCACCTGAACATCGGTGTAAGCCAGGAAGGGATCCATAATGTCCACCATCAGATCAATTCCCTTCTGCTCCACCAAGCGTGACACCATCCCGATCACGAAGCGATTTCGATCAACCTCTAAACCCGCTTCCCGTTGCAAGGCGTCTTTGTTTAGTAGTCGTTGATCTAATGTCTCTGCTGTGAAGGGTTGAGCAATCGCTGGATCCTTAGCTGGATTGAACATGGTGTAATCGATCCCATTCAAGATCCCCCGCAGTTGATCGCCTTTTGCTTGCAATAATGCTTCTAGTCCAGCCCCATGCACAGGTGTCTGGATCTCATTAGCATAGGTAGGCGACACCGTATTCACTTGATCCGCGTAGAGGATCCCCCCTGCCATCACATTCACCGCTTGATAGTTTTTTGGCAGCGTTGTGATCTGAGCCAATCGATCGCGTGACGGACCTTGATACGCCAAATTATGGATCGTAAACACACTGCCCATGTCCGGAATTGACTGAACCAGAGCTGGGATCAACCCTGTGTGCCAGTCATGACAGTGAATGACATTGGGAGTCCAATAGTTTTGGGCGAACCGGATCACCGCTTGAGCAAAGAATGTGAACCGGAAGGCATCCGAATCTCCCATATAGACCTGTTCCATGGAGAAAAACGGATGAGCGACTAGGTAAAGGGGCACTTCAGTCCGTGGCAAGGTGCTTTCGTACACGTAAAACGGCTGCAGATTCACAGAGCCTGACCAGATCGGGACACGGGACGCTTCCACCCGATCCCGCAAAGTTGCATAAAAGGGCATGATGATCCGAATATCCAGCCCCAACTGCTGCAACACGGGAGGCAAGGTTCCCACCACATCCGCCATTCCCCCCACCTTGGCAATTGGTGCGGCCTCAGCAGCTGTAAACAAGATCCTGGCAGTGGCCACAGTCTTCCCCCTTGCACACTCAAAACGGATCCCCCTTATCCTAGGACAGAGAGGAGCCGATCTTGTGAGTGAACTCAGAATTTCCCGGTCTGCAACGGCCTGACCAAAATCAATGGGATACAAGCCCCGCCCTTTTAGGGCCGCTTTTCCTGGTC
>CAZONZ010000139.1:0-9360 GCA_964581005.1 uncultured bacterium | reverse complement strand
TGACGACAGGAGAGGGATCGGGAAGAGGACTGGAGATCAAGAACCGATAGGCTAGGCCGCCACCGATCAGAAGCACTAACCCTGCTGCAATGTAGAGGAACGGAGGTGGACCTTTTCTAGGTTGTGTGGAGTCGGCAGAGGGGTTTAAGGGATCAAAGGCGTCTGGTTGTGAGTGTTGGGGTTGAGGAACACTAGACAACTCATTAGGATCTGGGGGCGGAGAGTCTGGAGTTGAAGATCCTGAAGTAGGCTCAGGTGCTGCATCGGCAGGAGCTTGCTGAGAGAGGGGAGGACTGGCAGTAGCAGGATTTGGAGCAGACAGATCAACTGTTGAGGCAGAGGGAGAAGCTTGAATGGGGGGAGCTGTGGGAATGCGGGATGCTGCTGAGTGCGGTTGGGTAGCTTGATCCGAATGAGTTGATCCCTGTGGCTTTGGTGTTGAAGTAGGTGATGTGGGTTGAGCAGAGGGAGCTGAAGATCCTGAAGATCCTGAAGTCACTGGCGATACTGGATTCAGGGTAGCAGGAATGACAGGGGTTGAGGGGTGAGGGGATGGGGTGGGTGGGGCTGTGAAGCCTGGGTTGCTGGAGTAAGGCCGGATTGCAGCTTCGAGGTCATTACTGAGAACTTGCATACTGCCTGGGCGTTGATCCGGATCTTTGGCAAGGCAGGCCATAATGATCCGATCGAGTTCGGGGGGCAAGGGATGCGGCAGATCGACGGTGTTAAGGGGTTTGGGTTCGAGAAAGTTGTGGCCTTGATACCAGCCAGGGAATGTGTCTGAGGTGGGAGTGAGGGGTAGATCGCCGCTCAGCATCTGGTAGAGGACAACCCCTAGAGAGTAGATATCAGATCGGTAGTCGAGCAGTTCCCCGCGCATTTGTTCGGGAGAGGCATAGCGAACGGTGCCAAGGAACCCTGTGGTCAAGGTGCCCAGAGCAACAGAGGCATCACTCACCACTTTAGCGATCCCAAAATCCAAAATTTTGATGGTTTCGCCCCAGGTATCATCCTGGATCACAAAGATATTGCTGGGTTTGATGTCACGGTGGATCACCCCTTTAATGATTTGTCCACCGATCTGAGCTTCAAACTGGTGAGCATGCTGCAATCCGGCGCAGATCTGGCGGGCGAGGCGGACAAAGCGATCAATGGCTAAAGGAGCTTCTTGACTGATTAAGGATTCTAGACTCTTTCCCGCTAAAAACTCGGTGACAAGGTAGGGTTGAAAGTTTTCGATCCCGTAGTCCAGCACTTTGATGATCTGGGGATGTTCGCCCAAGAGTGTACTGACGCGGGCTTCATCTTCAAAACGGCGACGCAGTTGTTCCTCGACGGTCGGATTGCCACGACCGATATCTTGATGTAGTAACTTGATCGCAACGGGGCGGTGAAACAATTGACTATCGACCGCTTTATAGACTTCTCCCATGCCCCCAGCACTGAGGAGCTGTGTCACCACATAGCGATTATCGATCTGATCTCCAGGTTGATGCCGAGCCACAACGCCTCCCTCCCCTTGGCACTGTATTCATCTTGAACCGACTTGCCTTTGATCCCGACATTATCCCAGAACTGCCCTCAATCCAGCCACATCAGCGACACGATAGCACACTAGCCCTCAATCCCCATAGATCGGGGAAGGACAGAGGAAGATCATGCGTCGAGTGTGGATGGACCTGACATCGTTACGGTTAAACCTGAGGACTCAGATCAACCCTAGCGTCCGCTGCAGCACGCCGTTCAATCTCCTAGATCCAATTGAAACCGGGAATGGCAGGAAACTTGATCCGAGTTTTGGCACAGCTGACATCATCCCCACAAAACAAGGGGATCGGATTGGGACGGAACCACATGCGGGCATAGAATCCATCGGATGTCATGGGCAGTCCTAGCCAGATTGGCATGAAGTAAATTTGGCTGGCCAAGATTAATCCCACTAAGCTTAAGCCCAGGATCTTACTGAATCGCCGGGGGCTGATCAGCAAGCCGTAGATCACCCAGGCTAAGGCCATAACACTGAATGCTGCAGCACTCATGTAGTGATAAATGAACACACAGCGACTCACGATAAACCAAGGCAGATAATTGGTTGCGTAGCCCAGCAACAAATAGGCCGGAACCGCTCGGAACCGCCGGAGTCCTAACCCAGACAGAACTACGATCGTTGTGGTTGAAAGCCACCATAAGATCGGATTTCCCAGCCCATGCACATCTCGCCACACCTCATCCTCATTGTTGAAGTAATACCCCACCGGACGGGCTAGAACAGGCCAGGACCAAGCCCCAGCCGCCGTGATCCGATTGGTCAAGATCGCTTTCAGACCCGGAAAGGCATCTCCCAAGGATCGCAGGCTAGTTGAGCAATAGGGGTGAACAGGGGTATCATCCGTCACCACTAAATTTCCAGCTGTCTGACCCCCCAGAAGAGCCTTATTCACTTCCACCACCGATGCCCACAGATCAGGAATCCCAGCGAGTCCAGCCTGTAATTCAATATTTCTCTGTGGATTCACCATGAGATGCGGGATCCACTGGATAATGTAGAAAAGGATCGGGGTGGCGATAAAACAAAAGGCGTAATGCCACCAGCGTAAGTGCAAGATTTCCGCCAAGATCCCCAATCGAGGCAGCAACTGAGGCCGTAGCAGCCGGATTGTCCAAACCAAGATCCCCAAGCTGGCAAACGTAAAGGCAAACCATAAGCCATTCCATTTGATCGAGATCGAGGCCCCCAGCATCAACCCTGACAAGGTAAACATGAATGTGCGCCCGATCAAAGCGAGACGAGTTTTAGCCCGCTGTTCTAGTCCGGCGAGTAAAAAGATCTGAGCGGCAAAGCCAAACGCGATCAGAAAGACATTCATCAACCCAAAGCGGGACTCTACCAAAAATAAGCCATCGGTGAGGAGTAAGCCCCCTGCCAACAAGGCAAAGCCTCGGCAATAGGTCAAGCGATAGATCGTGCCCGACACCAACACAGGGATCAAGGCTCCAAACAAAGCCGTCACCACCCGATAACCCAACTCATTCCGGCCCCAAACCATGATCCCTAGCGCAATTAAGTATTTACCCAAAGGAGGATGGTTATCAAACAGCGGTTGACCATCTAAGTAGTTTTCCGCGAACTTAGGAAAGTACACCTCATCAAATACAGGGGCATCAAATTCTGCTAACCGCCAGAACCGCAGAGCCAAAGCCACGATCAAGATCGCGGTGGCCCCCAGCACCAATCCCCAATCCCAGCCTGAGGTGGGGCGAGGAGCAGGGATCGCTTCGGACTCCGATCGAGGAGCGCTGTCGGTTACATCCAGTGGATGGGTCGTTGACTCATGTGAAGCTGTTGACTCAACTGAGGATGGCAGATCCTGAGAGCCAGAGGAAGTTGAGGGCTGGGATGCAGAAGGAATGTCTGAGCTCATGGGAATCGATCACAAGGGCAAACAGAAGGGTTGAGAGGGCCAAAGTTAACGTCACTGTAGGCCATAACAGATTTCCAAGTCTCCTCAATAATCTCAAATGATCTGAACCTTGGGATCTCTGCAGTCTGACTTATCCTTTTCTAGCTTGGATCAGATCTCGTAAAGCGTGGGCCACCTGATCGATCACAGTAGCCCAATCTAGGGGTTGAGGTTGCCGAAACAGACGCATCGTTGGGTACCAGGGGCTATCCTCTCGATCTAACATCCAGCGCCAGTCCGGAGCATAGCATAGCAAGACCCAAACAGGTTTCGCCAAAGCTCCAGCCAGATGAGCCACCGAAGTATCCACACTGATCACCATATCCAGCGAACTGATCGCCCCAGCTGTATCGGCAAAAGTATTCAGAAAGGGATCCCAATCCTCAAGCTTGAGATCTGCTGGAAGCTGCTGCAATTCCTGCGTCCGATCTCCCTTCTGCAAACTGAAAAACTCCGCTCCTTTAACCTGCAACAGGGGTAAGAAATGCTCCAATCGACAGGATCGATGCCGATCATTGGCATGAGTTGGGCTCCCTCCCCACACGATCCCGACTCGTAAGCGGGGGGTGATCGGTCGAGTTTGCATCGACTTAAACCCTTGGCTCCCTCGACTGGACTTAGCTTGGGGACTCCCCGATTGAAAGCCATTCGGGATCTCACTCCAAGGCGAAGCCCCGGAGTTCAATGGAGCCGAGAGATAGGGAACTTGTGCAGGCAGAGTCTCCAACCGGATCTTGAGCAAATGCGCCAAACTCATCAACGGCACATAGGTCTGAAACTCTGACAACGGGATCTGACCCGGCGGGTAGATCTTGGCAATTCCTGGAACGGGTTGAAAGAGATCCACCAAGTAATCTGGACAACAGAGCAGCACCCGTTGAGCTCGCTGCGCCACCATCGGCACAAACCGAATGAACTGGATCGCATCCCCTGCACCTTGTTCAGTATGGATCAAGATGGTTCTATCACGGATATCTCCCCCATCCCACTGAGGACAGGGCGCATTTAAGGGGGTAAAAGAAGGCATCTGCCAGCGCCATTCATACTCTGCAAAACCCCGCTCAAAATCCCCAGTCGCCAAGATCGCTAAGCTCAGATTGAAATGGGCCAAGACAAAATCCGGTCGTAGATCCACAGCTGTTTGGCAGACCTGGATCGCTTCAGTTAATCGATTCTGGTGATTATAGATCACACTCAACTGGTTATAGGCATCTGCATGGTTTGGCTCAGCAGCAATAACCTCCTGGAGCAGTTGGATCCCTTCCTCCCATTGTTCTAGATCTGAGCAAACGATCCCCAGGTTATAGCGAGCTCGCAGAAAGTTGGGATCCAGTTCCAGGCACCGACGATAGTGACGGGCAGCTTCGTCGAGTTTGCCTTGCTGATAACATCGATTCCCTAGGGTTAAATAATGCTCTGGGGTCTCCGTGACTTCCGGTGGCAGAGCCGTGATCTCTAACTCCCGCAGCACCAGATCCGGCAACACAAATGAACTGCCCAACAACGTCTCATCCCAGTCGATCACCTCAGGAAAGCGGATCCCTGGCAAAACTTGTACAGCAAAGATCTCTTCAACCCCTGCCTCAAACTGCAAAAATGCGACCGTTTGCCCCGTTTCAATATGCACTACCCAAACCCCACAGATCCGTTCCGTCAACCGCTCCGTGATCGGGATCCCGCTAAACACAGCCGTTTCTCGGACCTGGGAAAGACCAATAAAGGCTAACGGCCCACAAAAATCAATTCCACGGGTAAAGCCTGGAAGCTCAGCCACCTGGATCAGGTTCCCTGTTGCCAAATCCACCTGGGATAAGCTGCCCTGACCGGATTCCAAAACCCAAAGCCGATCCTGATACCAACGAGGAGAATGCGGCATTGAAATGCCTCGACAAAGGATCTGATTGGCAGGAACATCCATCAAGATCCCACCATGGGCCTTGTTTGCTCGCCAACCCGCTGCTGTATTCGTCTCGCCCAGAGCGGTGACATAGTGAGGCTGACCCTTGACCAAACTCAACCCATTCAAGTGACATCGATCACTCAGGTCGTAAGCAGTCACAAACGGAGGTCGCCACCGAGGCACAAAACTATGATCTCGATCGAGCGTACAAAGACAGGAAAACCGCGTGTTGACAAACCAGAGCTGATCATCGGCATAGGCCATTTCGTGAATATCAATATCCCCTGTGACGTGGCTTTGGCGGGGTAAGTAGCAAGCATCATGTTTATCAGGCGGATCCAGTTTTTGCCCTACCGCTGGAACATTACGCAATTCCCAGATCTGGTACGCTGTGCCGATCGCTATCTTTTCGCGGGTTGCGGCTAACCCCATTGGCTTCTGAAAGACCCGAAAATGGGTATTGATCACCCCACCTTCGTCCCGCAATACGATCAATTTACCCGCTTGATACGTTGAGACCACTAACGAGATCCCCAACTGGTTCAGTAACATGGGGAAATTTGAGGTGTGAACACTACGGGGAGGACTAACGTTATTCATAAGCCTTAGACTACCACTCCTTGGATCCAGATCACGCATCCATGAGAGTCGATCCTTTGTCAGAGATCCATCCAGAGTTTGATTAATACCCTACGCGCTGGCTCAGGCGTTCGGGGTAAGCCGCTGGTGTGTAGGTTGCATAAGTAGGGTTGTTTCCCGTAGCTTCCAACAAGGCCCCTCCTGTACCTCCAGGATTAGGCGTGATGGCCAGAGTGTAGTTAGGAGCAAGAAAGTCCCATGGCCGCTCCAGCCAGCCTGTTGATGCCATCGGTCCTGCACAAGCCGCGTTTCCAGTTTCCAGGTCAGCTTGAGTCAAGTTATAGGTACTACAGTCAAAGGCGGCAAGCGATAAGGCATTGCGTGTCGTTCTCAGAGCCGCTTCTCCTTCTGCGATCCTGGATCGACGAATATAGTTGGGAATAGCCTTTACCGCAATGCCTGCCAAAACAGCAATAATTGCCATGGTTACCAGGAGTTCAATCAGGGTAAAGCCTTGTTGTCTCTGAAATCGGGTTTTCATAAACATGTCAGTAGAGCGCCTTACACAACGATGATACCCACAGAGCCAAGTGTTCTTTCGCCTGATCACAATCTATTGTGTTGATTCGATCTCCGCGTCTGCGTCAGGGCGCACCAACTCGAATGTCCCATCGGGAAGCTGGCGTAAGCCACCTAACTTCTCAATCTCGATCAACGCCAGTTGCTTCGCTTCCGGATCACGGAGTTCCCGCCAGACTTGGACCCAGATATCAAACCGGACCTGCGCACTCCGAGGGGACTCCTCAATCCTGCCAGCAAGGGATCGGAGGGAAGCAGGGTTCAGCAAGACCCCCTGCGGTTGGCGTTCTGCTTCGGGAATGGTTTCAATCCAGTCTGCTGTCTGATTCAGAGCAACCTGGGCTGCTTCAATATTACCGATCCAGAGGAATTGTAAGAGAGCAACTTGATACCATAACCGATACCCAAAAGGATTACTGTTAGGATTCATGGAGCTCAATCCTTTCTCCAATAGTTGCACAGCCTCCCGCGGTTTTCCCTGTTTCCAGGCGAAGGCAATCGTCCCATAGAGATAAGGCTGGGTAAACAACGGATCGAGATCGGTAATCGGATCAAGATACTCAGAGCTTTGTTCGTAACCGAATCGTAGCCGAAGGGGCAGATCGCCAAAGTATTGGATAAAATCAATCCACAACCAATCAGCTGCCAAATTGCGAAAGCCTAACTGGCCGAGGGCTTGGGCTGTTCTGATCGTTTGTTGCCGTTGTCGATAGTCTGCGTCGGGATCAAGTCCTGCCTCTTCTTGCTCAATCTGGGGCAGTTGGAAGCTGGCTACAAGCATCAGCACGACCCCGATCCCTAAGGGGAGAGTGGCAGAGCTGAACCAAGATCTGAGTTTAGGAGTGGAAGGTTTGGAATTAGAGAGGGCTGACATGGTGAGATCCTCAGAAGCTCTTCAGGGAAGATCGAACGGCTTTGACACGTTTTTCGGTTCGTTTGCCTTCTTCTTCATAGTTTAGTCAGAAATTTAAGTTGTGATCGGGGTGGGATCTGGTCTACGATGAGCTCTAACGCTAGGGGTGCCTGCAGAGAACGGGCTGAGATTATACCCTTGGAACCTGAGACTGGCTAGCACCAGCGTAGGGAAGCTGTCATTAGGAGAAAATTGAATGAGATCAGCATGGATTGCCGAGCGGCGCAGTCACACCCACGTGACCCAATTGCACTATGCCCGCCAGGGCCAGATCACGCCGGAGATCAATTACGTCGCCCAACGGGAACAGCTCGATCCGGAGTGGGTGCGCTCTGAGGTGGCTCGCGGACGCTTAATCATTCCCGCCAACATCAATCACCCCAATCTGGAACCCATGGGGATCGGTATTGCCACCCGCTGCAAGGTCAACGCCAACATTGGTGCTTCACCCAATTCCTCTGGTTTAGACGAAGAGGTTGCCAAACTGAAGCTGGCCGTTCGGTACGGAGCTGACACGGTTATGGATCTTTCCACTGGAGGGGGTGATCTTGACCAGATTCGGACAGCGATCATTCAAGCCTCGTCGGTTCCCATTGGGACGGTGCCGATCTATCAGGCCATGGAGAGTGTCCACGGCAATTTGGAGAAGCTGAGTGCGGATGATCTGTTGGATGTGATTGAGAAGCAAGCCCAGCAAGGTGTGGACTACATGACGATCCATGCGGGGTTGTTGATTGAACATCTGCCTTTAGTCCGCGATCGGTTGACCGGCATTGTGTCACGGGGGGGCGGGATCATCGCCCGTTGGATGCTGACGCATCACCAGCAAAATCCTCTCTACACTCACTTCCGCGATATTATCGAGATCTTCAAGCGCTACGATGTGTCCTTTAGCCTGGGGGATGGCTTGCGACCGGGCTGTTTGCATGATGCTTCGGATCAGGCTCAGTTGGCAGAATTGAAAACTTTGGGTCAGTTAACCCGGCAAGCCTGGGATCACGACATCCAGGTGATGGTTGAAGGTCCGGGTCATGTGCCGATGGATCAGATCGAGTTCAATGTTCGCAAGCAGATGGAAGAGTGTTCTGAAGCGCCTTTCTATGTTTTGGGGCCGCTGGTGACCGATATTGCTCCCGGCTACGATCACATTACCTCAGCGATTGGGGCTGCGATGGCAGGCTGGTACGGAACCGCTATGTTGTGCTATGTCACCCCGAAGGAACACTTAGGCTTACCCAATGCAGAAGATGTTCGGAATGGCTTGATCGCCTACAAGATCGCAGCTCACGCGGCAGATGTGGCACGCGGTCGGACTGGGGCTAGGGATCGAGATGATCGCTTATCCAAGGCTCGCTACCTATTTGACTGGAATCAACAGTTTGAGTTGTCCCTCGATCCGGAGCGGGCACGGGAATACCATGATGAGACCTTACCTGCGGATATCTACAAAACCGCTGAGTTCTGTTCCATGTGTGGACCCAAGTTTTGTCCAATGCAAACCAAAATGGATGCGGATGCCCTGACGGAGCTAGAGCAGTTTCTGGCAAAGACTACCGCCTAGAGAGGATTGGTTCACTTGATGTCGATGAGATCTCGCACCCCATGGACTGGCAATCCCCCAGTTCAAACCTGTTGCTAGTCCTTCCATCCATCTAGATCCACTGCTGAGTGAAGATCATAGCTCCCCAGGATCTTCAGTTGTTCGGCCATCGCTTCCAAGGATCGGAGCACTTCAGGATCCAGATTGGGGTGATCGGGGTGTTCGAGATCGATAAAGAATACATAGGTTCCAGCCGATTTTTTGGTAGGACGTGACTCGATCCGGGACATGTTGAGATGGCGTTCGGCAAAGATCAGAAGGGCTTTGACCAGAGCTCCGGGTATGTTTTCCGGCATACTGAAGGCGAGTGAGGTATAGGCCCCTTGCT
>CAZONZ010000138.1:6055-9368 GCA_964581005.1 uncultured bacterium | reverse complement strand
GTTTAGAGGATCGTGTTGTCTGGGATCACCGCGTCTTTGATCACGGTGACAATGCCGTTTGTGATCCAATAGCCGACATCCTCACGCTCAGCTTCCTGAATATGATCTTTGTTCAGGAGTTTGACATTGCGACCGATGCGGGCATTCTTGTCCACGATTGCATTACGGATATGGGAATTGGCTCCGATCCCAACCGGGGGGATCCCGTTCTGTTGTTTGGCATCCCGTTCTTCTGCCGACTCATAGTAGTCAGCTCCCATCACCAGCGTGCCCTCGATCACGGTGTTGGCTTCAATCCGGGAACGAATTCCAATGATTGAGTTGCGGATCTCCGAATTCTTGATGATGCAACCATCACAGATCATCGACTCTTCGATATGAGAATTGAGGATCTTGTTGGGTGGCAGAAAACGGGCGCGGGTGTAGATCGGCATTTCGGTGTCGTAGAAGCTGAAAGGCGGTTGCGGTTGCTTCACCAGAGCCAGATTCGCGTTGTAGAAGGCTTCGATCGTTCCGATATCTTCCCAGTAGCCGTTGTAGAGATAAGCTTGCAGATTGTAGTTGTTATCGATGGCGGAAGGGATCACCTCTTTGCCAAAGTCCTGATGTTCTGCATTCTTCAACATTTCCACTAATGCTTCGCGCTTGAACACATAGATCCCCATCGAGGCAATGTACGGCGACTGCTTGGCGGCATCATCATCTAACCCTAAGACGCGAGTATCCACCTGCATACTCCGAAGCGGATCCCCTTTGGGCTTTTCAGTGAACTGGATGACCTTGCCTTTGTCATCGATCTTGATCAGGCCAAAGCTGGAGGCACGACTTTCATCGATCGGGAGGACGGAGAGCGTGACGTCAGCATCGGTTTCGCGGTGCACCTGGACAAAGGGGCGGTAGTCCATCCGATAGAGGTGATCACCCGACAGGATCAGGTAGTCTTTGGCCTTCCAGGATTCCATCAACCAGAGATATTGGCGGACGGCGTCAGCGGTGCCCTGGAACCAGTCCGGGTTTTCTGGGGTTTGCTGGGCGGCCAGAACATCGACAAAGCCGCCGGTAAAGGGAGAAAAGCGATAGGTATTGACAATGTGGCGGTTGAGTGAGGCGGAGTTAAACTGCGTCAAGACATAGATCTTGTCAATGTCGGAGTTAATGCAGTTGCTGACCGGGATATCGATCAGTCGATATTTTCCCGCCAATGGTACAGCAGGCTTAGCTCGCCGCTTCGTCAGAGGATACAACCGTGTTCCTCGACCTCCACCCAAGATAATTGCCAGTACATCGCGCATGATCCTACTCCGGCTTGCAGTTGGCTTTTCCTTAGCATAGACCGCTACCTGTCCCTCTGCAGAAGAAATCCTACATTTTTGTCCAACCATGCTCAGGCAAGGAGCAAGTGCCTCCACCATCGAGATCCCTCAACCTCAGAACTGGACTCAGAACCCTGACAATCGGTTTGCAGACCGTTTACATTTAGAGGATCCTGTCGATCCCTGCTCCTCATGCTTGCTCCTGATCTTCTGTCTCCAGCAACGATCCCAACTCTCCAGCAGCACTACACCGTTTCCATGCCTGATCCAACGAATCACCTGTTTGAGGTGAACTGGCAGATCCTGGGAGTTGATCGAAGGGAACCGTTGATCCTGAAAATGCCTGTGTGGACACCCGGATCCTATCTGGTGCGGGAGTATGCCCGTCATCTGCAGGATCTAGAGGTGTGGGACGATCAGGGCCATCGCCTCAGCTGGCAGAAACTCAGCAAAAATACCTGGCAGCTCCCCGGTGATCCAACGTGTACACAACCGATCACCCTACAGATCACGTATCGGATCTACGCTTATGAGCTAACTGTGCGGACCAACCATCTTGATCCAACCCACGGCTATTTCAATGGAGCGGCCCTGTTTCTCTACTGTCCTGATCGCCGCTGGGATCCTTTAACGCTCACGATCATCCCTCCCTATCCAGAGTGGCAGATCGCTACCAGCCTCCTTCAGTGGAAGCCCTCACCAGACTCCGCCTCAATTCCTGGGGCAATCGATCCGATCAACGCTTCTCGATCCGGTCAAACCTTCTTAGCTCACAACTATGATGAACTGGTGGATAGCCCTGTTGAAATCGGAATCCATCGATCGATTGACTTTGAGGTCCAAGGCAAGCCGCATCGCTTTGTGGTTTGGGGACAAGGGAATCTCGATCTCGATCGACTAGCTCAGGATACCTCCAACATTGTCCAAACTGCAGCCCAGATCTTTGGCGGGGATCTGCCTTACCAAAATTATCTTTTTCTGCTTCATCTTGCCGCAGAAGGGTTTGGGGGTTTGGAACATCGATCCTCAACATCATTGAACTTCTCTCGATTTGAATTTCATCTTACCGATCGCTATCAACGCTTTCTGGCCCTAATTGCCCATGAGTTTTTTCATACCTGGAATGTGAAACGGCTTCGTCCTAAAGCGCTGGAGATCTATGACTATGATCAAGAGACTTATCTAACTACACTCTGGTTTTGTGAAGGAGCGACTAGCTACTACGAGCTCTTGATCCTCCGCCGCGCTGGGCTGATCGACGCTGAAACGGTTTTGAGGGTGTTAAGTGAACGGATCACTCGTCTCCAAACCATCTCTGGGCGACAGATCCAATCGTTGACAGAATCCAGCTATGACACCTGGATCAAGCTTTATCGACCGCATGAAAACACGATCAACACTCAGATTTCCTACTACCTCAAAGGATCATTAGTTTGCTGGTTATTGGATCTTCACATTCGCCACTCCTCCCAGGGATCCCGATCCTTTGACACCGTTTTTCAAGATCTTTGGCAGCGGTTTGGGCAAATCGAGCGAGGCTATACCGATGCAGAACTGCAAGCAGCGTTAGCAGCAGCGGCGGGCCACGATCTAACCGATTTTTTCAATGCGTATATTCACGGCACGGCTGAGCTAGATTACAACACATTTCTCCAGCCGTTTGGACTTCATGTGCAGCCTCGATCCACTCAGGCGCAGCCCGCTCCGTATTTAGGGATCCATCTGCGCGGGGGAGATAGCAAGATCGTCAATGTAGGCATGGGATCTCCAGCTCAAAAGGCGGGGATCTGGGCTGGGGATGAATGGCTGGCTTTGGATGGATTCAAAGTGGCACCGAATCAAGTAACCGATCGGCTAAAAAGTTATGCAGCTTACCAAACGGTTGCGATCACTGTGTTTCAGGCTGAACAACTGAAAACCTTCTGGGTCTGTTTGGATCCCCCTCAACCGGACACCTACCTCATTGAACCGATGGCCGCGATCACTGTGGATCAGCAGCA
>CAZONZ010000138.1:0-5955 GCA_964581005.1 uncultured bacterium | reverse complement strand
GCAATCACTCCATGACTTAGATGCGTTCCACCTTGTAGATAGACTACATAGGGATCTCGCATCGGACCATCGGCGGAAAGTTCTAAACTACTGCCCTCAATGAAGGTTCCACCTGCCATCACAACCGGATCTCCGTAACCTGCCATGACCTCCGGGATCGGTTCCAGATAGGCCCCAATTGGTGAGGATTGTTGGATCGCTCGACAGAAGGCTTGGAGCTTGGTTGGAGATCCCAGCTGGATCGCCTGGATGATATCGGTGCGAGGGTCTGTTGATCCGGGTGACACGGGATACCCTAGATCCTGAAAGACTTGAGCGGCCAGATCAGCGATCTTGACTGCTTCACCCACCATTTGAGGGGCCAGAAATAACCCTTGAAACAGGAGCCGATTTTGATCAAATGTTGCTCCCCCTTCAAGACCGATCCCTGGAGCCGTCAATCGACAAGCAGCTTGGTTCACCAGATCCGATCGACCCGCAACATACCCACCTGCTGGAGCGATGGTTCCACCCGGATTTTTGATCAACGATCCCGCAATCAGATCAGCGCCTACGTGAGTGGGTTCTCGATCTTCGACAAACTCACCATAGCAATTGTCTACAAAACAGATCACGTTAGGATCCTGAGTTCTGATCTGGTCAATAAGTTTAGCGATCTCAGTAATGGGAAGGCTAGGTCGCCAGTCATAGCCACAGGATCGTTGAATATGGACGACGCGAGTCTTAGATCCAACGGCATTCGCCACAGCAGACCAGTCTACAGTTCCTGCAGGGGTTAGATCGATCTGACGATACTGGATGCCAAAGTCGATCAGGGATCCCTGGTTCTCACCGCGTAGGCCGATCACTTCTTCTAGAGTGTCGTAGGGTTTACCTGTCACGACCAGCAGTTCATCTCCCGGACGCAAGCAGCCAAATAGAGCACAGGCGATCGCGTGAGTCCCCGATACAAATTGCAACCGTACAGCTGCCGCTTCCGCACCCATAACTTGAGCAAACACCCGATCCAGGATCTCTCGACCCAGATCGTCATGTCCATATCCCGTCACACCTGCAAAATGGTGAGTCCCAACCGAATGATCCCGAAAGGCTTGCAAGACCCGCGCCATATTAGATCGGATCGTGTGATCAATCCGTTGAAACGTCGGTTGCAAAATTTGTTCCGCAGAGTGGATCAAGGATGTGCTTCTATTCATGGTTGGATACGTGAGGGGCAAGGATTGGAATAAGGGGCTCCATTAGGACAGGGAGCTGCCAGCCAAGTTGGGCTTTGATCCCGCCACATTCAGGCATCTGCTCATGTTTTTCTGAGTAGCTAGAGAGGAGCTTTCGAGCTTCATCTGCTCGATCACCATTCGGGAACTGAGCCAGCAATCGCTTTAAATAACAAGGGTTTCCACCATAATTATAGTAGAGGCCGATGAGACTATCATCTCCGTAGTTACTACTGGGAAACTGTTGGAGAAGCTTGTCAACAGCAAAGAAAGCTTGATCTCGATACCATCGTTTAATATTGGGAAGGCTCTGCCAATACTCTTTTTTACAATCCCAAGACTCAAGATTGCAGTTTGGCAAAGAGGGTAGAGGATCAGGATCTCCTTCTCCTGATACATGAGCTAGGGGGTAGATCGTTTCGGTTTCAAAACGGGGGTAATATCGAAGTTGATTAATAAGAGTAGTAGATTGCCAATAACGACTTCTCTGAACCAGATCACTGGGCGTATTCGGATCTTGAAGTAACTCAACCAGCAGTTCTAAAGCTACAGCATGATGGTTCGCTTGACGAAGATTGTTCCGAACCACTTCGTTGGGCTCAATGAAGTATCCATTCAAGATCCCAGAACGACTATGACTAAAGAGCAAGAGGTACCCATTTTCCCATCCATCCGAGGCCGCCCAGGAAGCCGCGATCCGGTAGATCTCTTCTGGTGTTGATCGAGCTTCCCATCGGCTCAGCATGGACCATCGCTGTTGTTGCTCTTCTAAGCTGAGGTAAAGATAGGAATTCTCCCAATAATTCCAGTAAGAAGTTAAATGAGGGTAAGGTTCCAGGATCTTAGGGATGTCGAGAGATTGAGTAATCTCCAAAGCTTTTCGGTATTGGTGCTGGCGGGCATAGCGGAGCGCAACTTCGTACTGAATGATCGGACTTAAAGGATGATCAGGATAGCTCTCCAGAAACTCCTGAAGTTCCTCAAAGGTTGTGTGCATATCCAGCGCGATCAGAAAGCGATCACTGAGTCGCCAGAGCATATCGCCATCCCCAATAGGATCAATGAGAAGATCAGCGTAACGTTTGAGGACTTCGAGCCGTTTACCTTGGCTTTCTAAATTTCGTCCGAGCCAATAAGCTGCGTCATCTGCACCTGGATGATCCCGATAGGTTTCCAACCACTGCTTCCAACGAGTTTCTTCTTCAGCCAAACTCAGAGACTGTGGAACATAATCGTCCCGATCGTCTACACAACGATAGTCCCAAATATAATTGTCAAAATAACTATATTCTCGATCAAGATCTAGATTTCCGCGCCGCCGCTCGATCGATTCTCTGATCATTTCAAACTCTTGACAGGCTTGAGCCAATGGGCTTTCTGGATATTTCTTCACTAACCTAACATGGATATCGTTATAGTCATGAAGGGAAAAAGATTCAGATTCATAGCTCCTAAAATCACTGAGGTTTTTTAGGCGTTCCTTAAATGGTATATCGATCAATGGTCTAAAGTTACCATTCACGATCTCCAGCACCAGATCCTCACCCCGTAAATCTCCTCTCCACCAAAGGTTAGCGGCTAACCAAAATCGCTCAGGGCGTTCCGGATCGACCAGGATCTGATCCATCAGCCGATCACTAACTGGATGGGGGTGTTCGACAGCATTAGTGAGTAAGATCGATTTGAATTTAAGCTGTAATGTATCGTAAAAAGCCAGAATTTGCTCAGAGGTTGGCTCAGCAGCAATCACAAGTAAGTGAATTTCTCCCTGTCTTGGATAGTTAAATAAACTCAGATTAACATCATCAGCATACTGGTCACTCTGAAGCAAAGCCCATAAAAGGATCCGACCGTAGTGATCGGGAAAACTCATGATCTGGTGAACCAGTCGCTTTTGCTGCTTTGGAGTAAGCCACTGGTAAAAGCCTAGAGCTCGTTCTGGTGTTGGCTCAGAGTCAACAAGGATCTGATGCAGCTCTGCCCCAGATAGTGATTCTAGATCCTCAATCTTCTGCTCAGATTCAGGGATCCTCCAGAAGGGCCAGTTGTTAAATGTTTCAGGTAGTCCATGTTGCTGATCTCCCCACAGATCCACCTGTAACTGGGTTGAAAGGCTATCCGCGAAGAGAATGGATGCTACAGGATCCTCTGCAACTCGAACTGAGGCTCGCGGTTCTGCTTCAGGGGGTTGAGATAACGATGAGATCCCGATCACGCCTACCTGACAGGCCACGATCATTCCTGCGATGGCCAAGTAAGGGATCCAGTGTTTCTGAGACTGAGCCATTGCATCCTCCCTGCATGAATGAGTGTTTGGAGTCTCTTGATCAAGCGGATTCAGGATCCTTGGTTTGGCTCTGAAGCAGGTGCTTTTCGATCTGAGATCGGATCTGGGTGATGGAAGCACGAGGTGAAAAGGCGGGCAGACGATGCTCCCGATCGCCCTCGATCCAGGTGAGAACGGGGATCTCAAATTGATAGCGTTCCCACCACTCCGACTCGGATCGAATATCTCGGATCTCGACTTTGCCCACCATCTCCGGGATCTGGTGCAGCTTCTCTTCCAAGCTTTCGCAGAGGTGACACCCCGGCTTGCTGTAGAGAACAAACGTGGTGGGCCAAACGATAGTCATGATCAGGTACTCAAACACTCTCAGGACAAAGCACTGGATCCCCTAGGATCCCACCCATGATCCAACTCATCAAACGGCTGCAAGGGCTGGCTCGATCTCAACCAGGCGACGGTGGGTGACCGAAGGCATTTGGCTCCGGATCTGGGCCAAGCGTTCTGGATTGATCTCAGCGATCGCGGCTCCCGGTTTCTCACCTCCAGCATTGGCCAAGATCATACCCCAGGGATCGACGATCATGGCGTGGCCGTGACATTGGCGACGGGCATAGTGATGTCCCACTTGGGCAGCAGCGATCACGTAGGCTGTGTTTTCAATAGCACGGGCTTGGACTAGGGTTTGCCAGTGATCTCGTCCCGTAAAGGCTGTGAAGGCGGCTGGGATCAAGAGGATCTCTGCACCTTTGATCACAAGCGATCGGTAGAGTTCGGGAAAGCGGATATCGTAGCAGACCGACAAACCTAATTTGCCCAGCCCATCGACTTGATAGACCTTCAGATTATCGTGCGTGATCGATCCATAGGCAACGGTTTGAGATTCCTGGTAGGTGTTGCCATCAGGAAGATTGACATCGAACAGATGGATCTTTTGATAACGGGCTACTTCCTCACCGTCAGGCCGGATTAAGAGAGCAGTGTTGAAGACTCGGCCCTGCTGATCAGGAACAGGATAGCCGCCCCCCAAGAGGGTGATCTGGTAGCGGAGAGCCATCTGTCGCAAAAAGGCTTCTGCTGTGGCTGCGATCGTGGCGGCCTGTTGAGTCTTTTCCGCTTCGGGTCCCATAAAGGCAAAGTTCTCCGGCAAACTGACGAACTCACACCCTTGTCGGACGGCATAGTCGATCCATTCCTCCGCTTGCTGAAGATTAGCGGTCAGGTCTGGGATACTGGTCATTTGGATCGCAGCTGCTAAGTACGGTCGCATTCGTTCAAACTCTCCACATGGTTCAATCAGGGTCAATTCAACGATCGATTCTAAAGATGATTCAAAAATCGATGCAAATGCTATTCAAATTCGAGGCAAGCTCAATTCAAAACTGATGGAGCTTTCCTATCCTTTGTGTCCACCCGTCTGATCGCATAGATCCTTATGAATCTGTTGGATTCTGATGAATCTGCTGATCTTCAGGCAAACGCAGAGGCCGGATGCTGTCACACTCCAGACCTCATCGATCGGGGTGGGGGAGTGAGCTAGCGATTATTGCAAGGGAGCCGGAGTCCACCAGCCCAAGAACGGTCCGATAAAACGAACAACGATCCAGATAATCGCTAAGGCAATGATCCCGGCCCAGGCTCCCCGTGTCGTCCAGGTATAGGCTTGGCGGGCCTGACCTTTCGTGATCGGGAAGTACTTGAAGTTGGGGAAGATCAACTCCTGATCGGGATCTCCGTATTTGTCCCCCATTTTGGCTTTGCGGCGTTTCGCGTCACCCATAACTCACCTCTAGCTCCGGTTGATCAGCTGGAACGATTACAAGATCCTAAGGTTCTCTCACTCTAGAGGATCTTTCCCTCAGGTTGTTGGAGTTATCTCAGATTCTGGCTCGATCGGAGGTTAATTTTTTTGACTCCCTTCTGGACATGATGCCAATCGTTAACCAAAGCCTCCAAGTGAGTATCCCTCGATCCATAAGCATCCACAACCCAGAATCAGCCCCTCGCGGATCATGCAAGAATGGGTCTCATAGACATCTTCACTCTCAAGCTATTTGTTGAAGTCATGCACCAAGGCAGCTTTGCAGCGGTTATCCGTACCCACGATCTCGATCTGCCTTCTTGACACTCCCCGGCCTAAAGGCGCGGGGATTCTCAGTTCGCTGGGAGTCCATGGACTTTACCCTCACTGAGCTTCTTGTCCGTGTGTCCCACGGCTGCAAGTCCTCTGTTGCTTACCACGTCAATGGATCAAACCTGTATGGTGCCGCGATTGCTGGGTTTGGGCTGCACTCATATCTTGCACCAGTAGTCGTCACCTGATTCGCACCCTCCGAGCCGAGATCCTCTTGGTGGTGTTCTACGTCGTCGTGGGTCCGTAGCGGTGCCTTTGGGGATTTCGCTTCTACCAAGATTCGTCGCAGTGCTCCAACCATAGCCGATAGGCTTGGTTGGGGG
>CAZONZ010000137.1:0-9380 GCA_964581005.1 uncultured bacterium | reverse complement strand
CGGGTGTATGAGCTGCCATCGCTGGGAAGTAAAGCGATGATGGTCGCTATTCCCACCACCTCTGGAACGGGATCGGAAGTGACTCCTTTTGCCGTGGTCACCGATGATCGAGTCGGGATCAAGTACCCCTTGGCCGATTATGCGCTAACACCCAATATGGCGATCATCGATCCGGAGTTGGTGTTGAACATGCCGAAGAAGCTGACCTCTTACGGCGGCATCGATGCTATGACTCACGCGATCGAAGCCTATGTCTCCGTACTGGCCACTGAGTTCACCGAAGGGCTGGCTCTGGAATCGATCAAGCTCCTGTTTGAATATCTGCCTCGCTCCTACCGTTATGGAGCCAAGGATCCAGAAGCACGGGAGAAGGTTCACTATGCAGCCACGATCGCGGGGATGGCGTTTGCGAATGCGTTCCTGGGGATCTGTCACTCTATGGCTCACAAGCTTGGATCAACCTTCCATCTGCCGCATGGATTGGCCAACGCCTTGATGATCACCCATGTGATCCGCTACAACGCGACCGACGCTCCCTTCAAGCAAGCGATCTTCCCGCAGTACAAGTACCCTCACGCCAAAGAGCGTTATGCCGAGATCGCAGACTTCCTAGGGTTGGGGGGCAGCACGCTGGATGAGAAAGTGGACCTGCTGATCGAAGCTCTCAACAATCTCAAACAGGTGTTAGATATTCCCACGACGATCAAAGAAGCCTTGCCTGAACACGAGCAGGAATTCTTCAGTCATTTGGAAGAGTTAGCGGATCAAGCCTTCGATGATCAATGCACAGGCGCGAATCCTCGTTATCCTCTGATCCAGGATCTGAAAGAGTTATTTGTGTTGGCCTATCGGGGCTGCAATCCTGGTGCAGTACTGTTCCATAAAGTGGATGCAGAGACTGCAGCTAAAGTGATGGCTCCTCAAGCCTAGGGTTAGATCAATCTGCTGTAAGCTAGTGAATTCATCAGAGTCGGGATCCAGTCTGAACAATCGCTTAACGTTTTCATGGCTGGATCCTCTCTTTGTGGATGGGTTAGTGCTGACTCGGTTGATCTTCGTTGAGTTGATGCGGTCAAGCTTACTCTGGATTCTCTGTCGAAATGCTTGTGAGTTGAGGCCAAGGATCCAGACTAGATCCTAAGAGATCCTAAAAACTATTGAGATAGTTCTTGGTCATCAATTTAGATCCCTCAGAGTCCTAAAAACCTTAAGATCCCCAGCAACCCATCGAGAATTTTGAGCACGATCCTATGCTATCGATCCGAGCTGTCTTGTGAGCGGATCTAAATGAATGGATAGAGAATCTCAGGAATAGATTGCTGTGATCGATTGAGGCAGGTTGCAAGGGATCCTCATGAGTATCACCCTCTCTTAACATCCCTCGTCATCGCGATCGGAATCTCAAGATGGCTTAACAGGAAAAAGTTCTTAAATTCTGTCGAGAGACCCGTTGGGGGATGCTTCAAATCGTTAAGATTGGCATGTCTGCGATCAAGCAGCAAGACCTGTTATCAGTCTCAATCTGCCTTCTCACCCAGGCTTTCCCCTGAGCTTCAACTCAAACCGATCGATCTTTATCAGTCGAGGTAGTCATGACCCAAACGGTCAATAAGCCCGTAGCAACTCCATCCTATGATTTGCTCCGTAAACCTCAGCACCCGCTTGATGCCATCTTTTCCCCTCGCAGTGTCGCTGTGATCGGAGCAACTGAGCGACCTGGCAGTGTTGGACGGACGATCCTGTGGAATTTGATCAGTAATCCGTTTGGCGGCACGGTGTTTCCGGTGAACCCGAAGCGCTCCAATGTGCTGGGGATCAAGGCGTATCCAACGTTGGCTGACATTCCGGAAGCCGTTGATCTGGCCATGGTCGTGACACCTGCTGCCACGGTGCCAGCTGTGATCCGCGAATGTGTTCAAGTTGGGGTGAAAGGGGCTGTGATCATCTCAGCGGGCTTTAGGGAAACGGGTCCAGCAGGCATGGAGATGGAATACCAGATCCTGGCTGAAGCTCAAAAAGGAAATCTCCGGATCATTGGCCCAAACTGTTTAGGGGTGATGAGTCCGATCACGGGTCTGAATGCGACCTTTGCGAGTAAAATGGCGCGCCCTGGCAGTGTCGCTTTCATCAGCCAGAGTGGTGCATTGTGTACCTCGATCCTGGACTGGAGCTTACGGGAAAATGTTGGCTTCAGTGCCTTCATTTCGATTGGGGCCATGCTGGATGTCGGTTGGGGCAGCTTGATCGAATACCTCGGTGACGATCCCAACACCCAGAGTATTGTGATCTACATGGAGTCGATCGGGGATGCTCGGTCATTCCTTTCGGCAGCTCGTGAAGTTGCTCTGGCCAAGCCCTTGATCGTGTTGAAAGCAGGACGGACTGATGCGGCGGCTGAAGCGGCGGCCTCTCACACTGGTGCGCTGGCCGGAAGTGATGACGTTCTGGATGCTGCCTTCCGACGGTGTGGGGTGTTGCGAGTTAACCGGATCTCCGATCTGTTTTACATGTCTGAAGTGTTGGCTAAGCAGCCCCGCCCCAAAGGTCCACGCTTGACGATTGTGACAAATGCGGGTGGACCGGGTGTGATTGCAACGGATGCCTTGATCTCGGATGGTGGCAAGCTGGCCAAGATCACGGATGAGACGATCACGCAGATGAATGAATTTCTGCCAACCCATTGGAGCCACGGTAACCCGATCGACGTCTTGGGAGATGCACCCCCGGAGCGCTATGCCAAAACCCTGGAAGTGGCTGCCAACGATCAGGGTAGTGATGGATTGCTCGTGATCTTGACGCCCCAGGCCATGAGCGATCCCACGGGAACGGCTGAACAGTTAAAAGGATATGCCGATCTTGGAGGTAAACCGATCCTGGCCAGCTGGATGGGTGGAGGCGATGTGCAATCCGGAGCTCAAATCTTAAATCAGGCCCGGATCCCAACCTTTCCGTATCCCGATACTGCGGTGCGGCTGTTCAATTATATGTGGCGGTATACCTATAATCTGCAGGGCATTTACGAAACTCCACTGCTGCCTCAAGATTCAGCGGATCAAGCTCCCGATCGAGCTCAGGCCCAAGCGATTATTGATACAGCCCTTCAATCTGGTCGGACATTGCTGACCGAAGTGGAATCGAAGCAGTTGCTAGCAACCTATCGCCTCCCTGTGGTGCCGACCTACATTGCGATCACCGAGGATGAGGCTGTTGAGAAGGCTGAGCAGATCGGGTTCCCGGTCGTTTTGAAGCTTTGGTCGAAGACAATTACCCACAAAACAGATGTTGGGGGAGTCCAGCTGAATTTGAACAGGGTCCAGTCGGTGCGAGATGCGTTCAACCGGATCAAGAACTCGGTGACCGAGAAGGTTGGAAGTGAGCATTTCCAGGGTGTCACGGTTCAGCCCATGATCAAACTGGACGGCTATGAGCTGATCATTGGTAGCAGTCTCGATCCTCAATTTGGTCCGGTGCTGCTGTTTGGGACTGGGGGCGAATTGGTGGAGGTCTTCAAGGATCGATCCCTGGCCTTGCCACCTCTGACCACAACCTTGGCTCGCCGGATGATGGAGCAGACTAAGATTTACGAGGCTCTCAAAGGAGTGCGCGGACGTAAGGCGGTGGATCTGGCCGCTCTGGAACAAGTCTTGGTGCGGTTTGGCCAGTTGGTGGTGGAACAGCCCTGGATCAAAGAGATCGATATCAATCCCTTGCTCGCGTCTGGAGAACGTCTGACGGCTCTGGATGCGCGGGTCTTGCTCTACGATCCGGCCACCCTTGATGGCCAAGTCCCTCAACCCAATCTGGCTATTCGACCCTACCCGATCCAGTACGTCATGCCCTGGCAGATGAAAGATGGTCTGCAGGTGATGATCCGTCCGATCCGGCCTGAAGACGAGCCTGCCATGGTCCGCTTCCATGAAACCCTTTCGGAAGAGAGCGTTTATCTGCGCTATGCCCACATGATGAAGCTGAGCCGTCGGGTCGAACATGAACGGCTAACCCGGATCTGTTTCATTGACTACGATCGAGAAATGGCGTTGGTAGCTACAACCCAGGATCCGGAAACCCATGAGGCGGAGATTTTAGGTGTGGGCCGCCTGGTCAAACTGCATGGATCGAATGATGGTGAGTTCAGCATGTTGGTCAACGATCGCTACCAACGGCGGGGCTTAGGAACGGAGATCCTGCAGCGCTTGATCGAGATTGGCAAAGATGAGCATCTGAGAGCAATTCACGCCGACATTTTGCCGGATAACCTGGCCATGCGCCGGATCTGCCAAAAGTTTGGATTCACCACGCACCAAGATCTTGACGATCCGATGCTGAAGGTTGAATTGAGTCTGAGCTAAGCCCAACTTGAGATCGTTGTTCTGAACCTGGGTTGGGATGGCTGATCGGGGAAAAACCCTGAAGAAGGCTTGACTTGTGGCAACAAGCGCCTGATCCTGTCTGATTTTGATTCTCCTCCTCTGTCGGACTGAGACGATCGCTACCAGAGAGCCTAGATAGGGGTTCCCTGGTAGGTTTTTACTTGCGAACGATCGAACGATGACACAGTCTGATGGATTTCGACGCAAATGTAGCCCCCGTTACGTTTCTTTATCATTGTTGTTATTAATTATCCCAGCCCAAAATAACGGGACTCATAGGGCTCTGATCCGGATTGGGTGGGGATCCGGGCGAGTCTGAGTGCGTTGTCCCAAGCATTTTGGAGCCAGATCGCGGTAGATTTCGAGGGAGAGCGATAGGGAAGCGATTTCCCAAAAAGGGTGGAGTACTATACCATGGATCGCAACTCCTGAAGGTTATCTCTGCAACTAACCCAGGGAATCCTATACCTAGGATCTAGGCCAACGATGCCTTGCTCAAGCAGGGTCACTGAGCGATCAGGCTCTATAGAAGACATGATGTTGGCTTTTGGATTCAGCCAATCCTGTCGAGTTTTTTCAGAAAGGAACTAAAATGATGACTTTTGAAATGATTCAAACAATGTCCGATGTGGTCAAAGTGACCTGTGCTTCTGTGTTGGGATTGGGCTTCGCCATCATGATCACGCTACTGCTGATGCTGGGAGCGATTGTGATGGGGAGCTTGGTCCGGCGACTGGTCCAGACGTTTGCCACGGTCGATCCTGAATCCGTGCGGTTTGGGCAGTTCCCAGCAGCCTCCCGCCAATCCATCCAGGCCCACTATCGATCTCATGTGGAAGATCGGGTGCAGCGGATGTTTGATCATCTGGCCGAAAGTTCTCCCCAAGTCTTGGATCAAGTTCTGGATGGCCAGATCAATGTCAGCAGTGCCTACCACGCGATCTCGTCTCACTAGATCCCTACCCGCCAATTTGGGACATGGTGCGAGTGTAGGTTTCCGGAGTGCCTTTGTCCCGCTGTTTAAAATGGATGTCGGGTTTGATCGCCAGCAATGCCTGGACCTGTTCCCGGATCTGAGCTAGAGAGGATCCTTGGCGTAACGCGGTTCTCAAATCGATCTGACCCGACTCGTTCAATAAACAGGGGCGGAGCCATCCATCTGCCGACAAGCGCACGCGGTTGCAGTGATCACAGAAACATTCTGACATCTGACTAATAAATCCCAGAGTTCCCTTGGCCCCAGGAATTTGAAATACGTCAGCAGGTCCATTCCCCACTACCGATCCTTCGATCAAGCCGTAGCGAGCTCGGATCCGTTGCCGTAGGTGTTCAGACTCGATCCAGCCGATTGAGCCAAACAGATGCTCATTCCCGATCGGCATGAATTCGATAAACCGGACATGCCACTGCCGATCCAGCGTCAGCGCAGCTAGATCTTCAACCTCGTGATCATTGACTCCAGGGATCACTACGACATTGAGCTTGAGCGGATCAAAGCCCACCTGATGCGCCGCCTGGATCCCGGCCCAAACCTGTTGCCACTGATTCCGGTTGGTGATCTGTTGAAAAATTTTAGGATCGAGCGAGTCAAGACTAATATTGATCCGGCGTAACCCTGCTTCGTAGAGAGCCTGAGCTTGGGTGGCCAGATTGTAAGCATTGGTTGTCATGGCCACGTCCACCACCCCTGGCAACGCACAGATCGATCTAACCAGATCAACCACTCCAGGCCGAAGCAGCGGTTCTCCTCCTGTCAACCGAAACCGATTGATTCCCAGAGGCAAAAAGACATTCTGGAGTAAGGTGAGGATCTCGGTGGAGGTGAGCCAGCTCGTGGTGTCCAGCCATTGGAGACTGGCTTCGGTTGGCATACAGTATTGACAGCGAAAGTTACACCGATCGATTAAGCTGATCCGGAGGTAGTTGACCGTTGGCATAAGGCAAGGCTAAGGCTGAGATCCCAAGGTTGACCGCATTAGGATCATTGTATCCCCGCTTCTCGTTAGCCAAAGTCGAACCGAATCTGTAATGGAGTCTCTCCTGCTCTCCTGTACATGGATGGAGCTCAACGATCCGGAGGTGTAGGATTGGAAGCGTAACATTCTGTAGGAGAGATCCCGCAGCGTTCGATCATCGTTCGATCATTGTAGGTTTCAGGTTACACGCCAATGGATTCGATCCTCATGCCGTTTGGTTTGGATAGTCTTACCCCAACAACTCTGGTGGGAATGGCCTTGTGGGCTTTGGGGTTGTACTGGGGCTTTTCGCCCGTCAATGATCGGTTGATCCAGGTGCTCCATCACTGGTTATCGTTTGATCAAGGCGCAGCCTTAAGTTCGGTGATCAGTGCTCTGGTGTTTCTAGGGGTAGGCGCAGGGCTGGAAGGTGTCACGGAACGATCCCTCGGTCTGAGTTGGGCAATCTCTTGGGGACTGATCCTCTGTATAACAGGTGGCATCTATGATCTGGGGCGGCAGGATGCGCGACGACGGCTGGAGAAACAAAAGGCCAAGCGAGAGCAGTCAAGAGATCCATCAATGAAGCAACCCAAGGATTCCGATTCGATATGATTTCAAGCAGAACGGATCGAATGTGACATTAAGCGGAGGAGCTCAACCAGATCGGCTCCAGAAGGTTGATTCGAGGACGTTGATAGATCTAATGGATCTAAACGTTGAGAGTCTGCCGATTGAGAGTCTGCTGCATTCGAGACCAATGGCTGACCTGTTTGAGACGGTTGTTGATCGCTTTGCTGGCAATCAGGCTCTTTCCCCTGGTTAAGATTCTGGTGATAATGCTCTAGGATGAGGGGGCTGATCTGATTTCCCGTTGAGGTGAGCAGCGGGTTAATTCGGATCACAAAGCCACCCGCTTCAGTTACTTCAATGGCCTGGATTGACAGAGATTCATAGCCAGATCGACATTGGACTGCACGAAAGGCATCTAAAAAGGCTCGCCAATGGATCCCATCTGGAAAATCAATCTCCAGGCTATGTTGACTAGTGCGAATAAACTTAACAAATTCCTCTGGAGCAAAGACTTTTTTCGGATCCGCAGGTTGGCGATCAATATATTCTGCAGTGATGGGATCTTGACGGAGAAAAATATAGTCACAAACAAGATCGTCAAATTTTGTATCGGCATCGATCTGCCAGGATTGAATGCAGGCTCCGGTCAGAATAGCCCGACTGAGATCAGCTCCCAATGCTTGGAAACGAGTCAGATTTGCCCCCGTCAAATTCACTCCGCTGATATCCCTGCGATTAAATACTTGATCACTCAGATCGGTTTGACTGAGATCCGCGTCCTGCAGATTTGTGCTGGACAGTTCAATCCGCCTCAAACTGGATCCTCGTAGCGTAGCCCCGGTGAGATCGGCTTTGAGCATGGTGGATCGGCTCAGGTTGGCATAGCTCAGATCGGCCTGACTCAAATAAGCCCCACGCAAATTGGCCACACTTAAATTCGCCCCACGCAAATTGATCCCTTCCAAATGTTGGCCATTCAAGTTGGCCCCATTCAGATCAGCCCCGGCTAAATGAGTTCCGGCTAAATCCGCTCGACTCAGATCCTGCAAACTCAGATTGGCTCGGTTGAGATCTGCTCCGGTCAAGATGGCTCGATCTAACTGAGCTCGGCTTAAGTTCGATCGGCTCAGATCCGCCTTGTGGAGATTAGAGTTTTGGAGATCGGCACTACTCAGATTACAGTTGATCAGTTTGGCAAAGGATAGATTGGCCTGTTTCAGGTTGGCTCTGGCTAAATTGGCCCCACTCAGATCCGCCTCGCTCAGATCCGCTTCTTCCAGCTGAGCCCCTCGCAAGTTGGCCCCCACCAGCGTCGCCTGCCGTAAATTGGCTCCATTAAGGTTGGCCCGACTCAGATCAACCCCACTCAAGTTAGCCTGACTCAGATCAAGCTGATCCAATAACTGCTCACGTTTTCCTAGCCCAATCAGGAGTGATTCGAGTAATCCCCCTGTTTTCAGCACCTGATTTTCCTGTCGCCAAACATTCCACTCTCTGGCCCCTAGCTTGAGATGCCTGACCAGTTCCGGATCTGCCATAGTCTTTGTCCCACCCGATCGCATTCCCATCCTAAGCAAACCTGTTGTGGAGTTTGAGTGAGCACACAGCTTGCGGGAGTGTGTATAAGTAACCAACAAGTTCAACATCCATTCAAGCACGTTTATCCGAGATTTTCTCGTATTCCGCCGATCCAATCCACACATCCGCATTCAGAATTCAGAATTTAGAGTTTAGTGACGATCCCCAAGCTGGCGTTTCAACCAATCCAGGATATCCAATAAACACTCCCGATTGATCTCATGTCCCATGTCATACTCCCGATACACCAGATCCACAGGTAACGCTTGTAACCGCTCCTGAATCTGCCGCCCATTCGCAATCGGCAATACACCATCCGCTACACCATGCACCACGATGATCGGCAACCCAGCCAGTTCCTCTAGATCTCCGATTCGAGCCTCAAGATCCGGAAGCAACCGTCCACTCATGATCACCGCGCCTGCAATCTGATCAGGGTGACTCAAGACGAAATCCAGACTCATGATCCCCCCCTGGCTAAACCCCATCAAGTAAATACCTTTGGGATCAGGTTGATAGTGATCGATCAGCTCCTGCAAAAACTGTTTCAGTAAGGTCCGACTCTGATCAACCTCACTTGGATCAACGACATTAACGCCAGTGTCCGTAAATTCCAACTCGAACCAGGCCCAAGCTCCAGGCCCCAAAGCATACGGAGCTGCTGCACTGATCACCAACAAGCGTGGATCCAGATACGGGGTCAGCCCAAACAGATCATGCTCATGACTGCCATACCCGTGTAGCATCAGCAGCATGGGTGCAGGGGAGGATAGTCGTTGCTGGGGTGGGCGGAGTAGGTGATGCAGGCTAAAGCCAGGAGAGTCAGGGTGCGCCATCATGAGGGATCCGATCGTGGCTTAAATTCTTTCATCAAATAATGTAACGTTTTTGGCTGGACTTTCTC
>CAZONZ010000136.1:0-9397 GCA_964581005.1 uncultured bacterium | reverse complement strand
CCTCTGATCTGGAAACCCTTGCAGGAGACAACAGAACCATGACACGGTTAACAGGATCGAGCCTTTCTCCTAGGGCTCGTTTATTGCGCTTGGGATTACTCAGTGGTAGCCTTTCACCTGTGATCGGGGCCTATGTTTACAATCAAGGCTATCGATTAACCTGGTTAGGTTGCCCTATCCGACATTTCACAGGCATTCCTTGTCCAACCTGTGGAATGACGCATTCTTTTATGGCCTGGATCCGAGGGGATTGGGAAGCCTCGATCTCAGCCCATCTGTTTGGTCCTATTCTCTTCAGTGGCTTTGTGATGGTTGCCCTTCACTGGGGGATCGAAGGAGTTACAGGCCACAAGCGACCGTTCCCTCACCAAAATTGGCTTTCGCGTCAATCCGTGTTACTGACATTTTCCTTGATCTATTTGGGCTATTACGTTTTTAGACTCTATGGGTGGGGGATTTCTGGAGAGTTGGCCCTCGCGTTTTCGCAGTCGCCCTTAGGCTACTGGATCTTAACGGGTCAGAGGTAGGATAGTGTTCGATCTACAGCAAGCATTGAGGCAAACTATGACAAACCGTAAGCAAACGCGAGTGCTCCAAACGCTCTTGCTCGCCAGTTTAGGTCTAACCAGCTCTAGTATTTTGGGCTACCATCTACTCGACTGGCATTGGATTTCAACTGTAGCCATGATCTATGCTTCCCTAATCCCCATTCAGATCGTTGTCTTAGCCTGGATCTTACTGCGGCAGCGCCAGCCAGGATCTTCCAACTCGACCCAGCCTTGAGCTGGCTCAAATGAATTAGATGTTTCCCCCTTTGGTTACGACAGGCAGAGGATGAGATTTGGGCAACAAATTGTATAATTCTTCGGCGGAAAGACTCCGTTTGAATTGACTTGAAAGGGTTCGGACTGTATCCATTAAAGCGCTTGACTCGTCCGGATTGAGACTGATCCCATGCTCTTGGACCAAGTGATCCAGCAAGTGTCGCCCGGAATGTTTACCTAAAACCAACCGCCGCTGTTGGCCCACCTCTTCAGGCGCAAATGGTTCATACGTGCGTGGATCCTTCAAAACTCCATGGGCATGGATCCCGGACTCATGCGCAAACGAATTTTGACCCACGACTGCTTTCCAGGGGGGCATCGATCCTCCTGAAGCCGCGATCACCACTTCCGAGATCTCAACTAAACGGCGTGTATCGATCCCTGTCTCAACCTGATGGATCCGGCGCAACGCCATGACTACTTCTTCTAAAGCTGCATTGCCAGCCCGTTCCCCCAAGCCATTCACAGTGGTATTTACGGATAAAGCTCCAGCCCGGATCCCAGCCAGCGCATTTGCCGTTGCTAAGCCCAGATCATCGTGAGTGTGCATTTCAATAGGGATCGACACACTCTGAACCAGTTGGTAAACCCATTCAGCCGTTTGAAATGGATCCAGAATTCCGACCGTATCACAAAAGCGGAACCGAGCCGCTCCCCACTGCTGAGCTAATTGAGCCACATGCAAGAGAAACGCTGGATCGGCACGAGAGCTATCTTCCCCACCTACACTGACAAACAGATCATGGCGACGGGCAAACTGAATCGCCTCCTGGAGCTGATCCAACATCCGCTGCGGAGATCCTGCAAATTTAGCTTGGATCTGAATCTCAGAGACGGGTACAGAAATGTGAACTCGCTGCAAACCACAGGCTAGCGACGCCTCTAAATCAGAACAGCGGGCGCGATTCCAGCCCAGCAGATCAGCCCTCAATCCCGACTGGACAATCGCCCTGATCGCGGTCTGTTCCGAGACTCCCATTGCCGGGATCCCAATCTCTAACTCTGGTATCCCCATACCATCGAGCAATTGTGCGATCCGAACTTTTTCCTCTAGCGAAAACACAACACCCGCAGCCTGTTCCCCATCTCGCAGCGTGGTGTCATTGATGCAAATATCTGACATAGTCGGATCCTTCCCTTGGATCAGATAGTCCGCCTCTAGTATGGATTCATTCCCTCTCGAATGTTCCTGAAGAAAAGTTAGAGATCAGTTTTATGTAGTCCAAAAAACAAAGCAGATCGAACGATAGAGAGATTAATGAACAATTATATCCGCATTTCCTAAGGGAGCTGCTTAAGAAACATGATCAAACATCATCAACATCTTGACAGAGTCAGGATCTCAACTAAAATTGATCAATCGTCTGAGACCATCTGGATTAGTCGGGCGAAAATACTGTGGATCGGCGGCAGAGCATACTCGTTTAGATCAATACTTACCGTTGTTTCCTGCAATTTAAGAAATCTCCACACTGTACCTGTTGTTACAACTCCATAGACCGACTGGATCTGATTTTGTCGCCGTTGGTTAAAGATCCAAGCCGCAACCATTTCAGTAATACATTGTCCTAAGCCTGCTTTCAGATCTTCCTTCTTGGCTTCGACAATCATTGCAACGGGTGCTGTCACATAAAGTTGCTCAGGAGATTGACTCAAGATATAGTCACAGACTCCATTTAAGCCTAAGGCTGGATCAACGTTAAACTCTTCACCAGAAAAAAAGCTAATCTGGGGTAAAGCTTCTTTAACAGCAAGCAGGAGTGGACAAATAATCAGCTCCGATCGAGCCTTTTCCGTATTTAGAGCGATTGCCAATTGTAGATGTTTTGTGATGAACTCTTCGAGATAGGAACTGGGCAAAACCGTCTGATACGGAGGTAAAAAGGATCCGCCTTCCACTAAAGTCAGGCCAAAGGCTTCTACAGCTTTAGGTAGCGTAAATTGGCTATAGGGCATAGAGATGGATCCTAGCACTTGCTCTCAAGCTCCTTTATTGTAGGATCCTTCAGACAGCTTCAGATCCTACCGTGACCCCAAATGTCAGAGAACAGGATTGGACTGGAATGAGTCCATGCCTTCGTTTGGATCCCTGGCGCAAAACTGAAGAATTCGTCAGCTCACCTTTGATCTTTTGATCTTTGGGAATGTTTGCTCCAAAATGGGTGCAGTTGCTCCTTTGGATTCCTGGGCGAACCCTCAGGATCAGATCCAGGCTCGGTCTTGACCAACAGTGACTGCATTTGCTTGGTATCATCAAGAGGCTAGCACTGAGTTTCAGTTCAACTCCAATCACACAAGAGTACCCAGAGTATCATGATCAGATCTCGATTGCGTGACCAGAAGGATGAACGTTGGCATGTTCTGGTCGTCCATGCAGAGGGCGAAGCCAAAGCGTATACCTTGGACGCAGCAACCTATTCGATCGGACGAGATCCGAGCAACAGTGTTGTCCTGAACCATGATCTGATTTCTCGCCAACACGCCATCCTCATGCGGATCCCTGCAGGCAATGGCTATACCTACCAGATCATGGATGGCAATTTAGTGGGTGAACCCAGTCGTAACGGGATCACGGTGAATGGGCAAAAGTGTCTGACGCATGATCTGGAAGACGGCGATCAGATCCTATTCCCAGGGCAGATTAAAGCAGAGTACTATCTGCGCGATCAGCTTGATGACTCTATTCGACCTCTCCCTCTGCGCAGCATCAAAACTGAATCACCCGCAGGCGATCACACCACCATCATGACCGAAGAAGAGTCATAGATCAGATCGTTCTCCCATTCGCTGCAGATGATCAAACATTTGAGACTGAATCGACACCCTTTGCCCACGATGGGATCGAGCTCCTTGGAACAGGCTCTTTCTCAGGTAGCCACGCCTGGATGATGGTAATCCGTCATATTTAGTTGTAATTGAGTCTACTGATCATGCCTCGTCTTCCCTTTGCTGCTCTACTTATTCCCCTTGGATTTAACCTGATGGGGATCCTGTCTTCCTCCTCTCCAGGTTGGTCTGCCGAACCCGGTGCTGACTCTACTCAAGCTCCTCTTGCCGCTGAGCCCATCTGGATCCGTCCCTCCGATCTGCCTCCACCCTTTAGCTCTGAATCGGCCAGCCAGCCTCCCCAAGTGGTACCTCAACCGCAAGGAGCTCGTTTGCAAGTGCCCTCTGGATTTGAAGTGGAGATCTGGGCTGACGGTTTAACTCGACCTCGCTGGCTAGCAGTAGGACCGAATGGGGATGTGTTTCTGGCTGAATCCTACAATAACCGGATCCAGATCCTCCGCGATCACGATCAAGATGGGGTAGCCGACTTTCGCCAGATCTTTGCGGAAGGGTTGAATCAACCGTTTGGCATGGCCGTTTCTCCAGATCAACAGTTTTTTTATATAGCCAATACTGATGCTGTAATTCGTTTCCCGTATCAAGTGGGGCAAGATCGTTTACAAAGAGCCTCCGAACAAATTACCGACCTACCGGGGCAAGGGTATCGGCAACACTGGACTCGAAATCTGATCTTTAGTCCAGATGGTCAGAAGCTTTATGTCAGCGTTGGATCGCAAAGTAATGTGAGTGAAGAACCTCTGCCCAGAGCTGCTGTGTTGGTGATGAATCCGGATGGCAGCGATCGAGATGTTTTTGCGTCTGGTCTCCGAAATCCGGTTGGGTTGGGGTTTGAACCGATCACGGGAACCTTATATACAACGGTGAACGAGCGTGATGGGCTAGGCGATGATCTGGTGCCCGATTATTTAACGTCATTGCAAGCTGGCGGCTTTTACGGATGGCCGTTTGCCTACGTTGGCTCCAATCCTGATCCTCGAACCCGCCGTAACCCAGAGCTAGAGCAGCAATCGATCGTACCTGAGGTTTTATTTCAATCGCACTCAGCAGCGTTAGGGTTAGTCTTCTACACGGCGGATCAATTTCCAGACGCTTACCACAACGATGCCTTTGTGGCCTTTCGTGGTTCGTGGAATCGATCGGCAGGAACAGGCTACAAAATTGTGCGCGTCCCCTTTGATGCTCAAGGTCAACCGGAAGGGTACTACGAAGATTTTCTAACGGGGTGGCTAATTGATCCCTCCATTCCCTCGGTTTGGGGACGTCCGGTGGGATTAGCGATTGCCCAGGATGGATCCCTGCTAATCACGGATGAACCGGGAGGCAAGATCTGGCGAGTCAGCTATCCGTCAGAAGATTAAGTGATCACCTCTTTCCACAGGATCCAATCCTCTCAGCACTCACGATTGCTTTAGCGGACAAAGTGGTTATGATAACGCCATGAAGATCACTGTCCCTTGCAGCAGCCAGCCTGCCGACCCCAGTGCCGTGATGATCGCCGTCACCAGTTACAAAGGCGGAGTAGGCAAAACCACCACCGCTGTGCATTTAGCCGCCTACCTCCAACGTCAATCCCCCACCCTCTTGGTAGATGGGGATCCGAATCGATCGGCTTCTCGTTGGCAAGCCAGGGGACAAGGGCTACCCTTCCCAGTGGTCGATGAGACCCAAGCCCCCAACCTGATCCCAAACTATCAACACATCTTAATTGACACCCAAGCCCGCCCAACCCAGGATGAACTCAAGGATCTGATCAAAGGCTGTGATCTGATTGTCCTCCCCTGCACCCCAGATGCCCTCTCTCTCGATGCCCTCCTCCTAACCTTGGATGCCCTCAAAACTCTGCAGGCCAGCCGTTTCCAAATTTTGCTGACGATCATTCCCCCGTGGCCCAGCCGCGACGGAGCCGAAGCTCGATCCTTTCTCCAAGAAGCTGGATTACCCGTGTTGAATCACTGGATCCGCCGGATGGTGGCCTACCAAAAAGCAGCTCTAGCAGGGGTGTTGGTCTCAGACGTTGCCGATCGCAATGCCAAGCCAGCCTGGAGTGACTATGTTGCCGTGGGGAAGGAGATCCTGGCATGAGCAAGTTCAAAAAACTGTTTGAAACCTGTCAACTTTCCTTCTCCGCCGAGATCGATCCTTCTGCGCCATCGAGCGATCTTTCCTCAAACAGCGAACCTTCTGATCCATCCCCTCATCAATCTGCCTCGCCTCGCAAAGCAGCCTTTGGATCCTTGCCCAGACAAGTCAATATCCAGCCAGCCAAACTGATCCGCCGCCCCGATCATCACCCTGAGCCTGCTCAAGAAGCCACATCCAGAGGATCCAACCCCAAAGGATCCGAGCCAACTCTCCCTCGTCACCCCAAGCGCTTGAGTGCCCAAGCCTATAAGCTAGCTGATCCTCCCAAAGCGCCTAAATCCAGTCAGTCCGCAAGTAAGCGCAGCGATCCAAACTACAAACCCGTTACAGCTTACATTCGGAAGGAAACTCACCAACAGGTGCGGATCGCATTATTACAACAAGGTGATCAGACCTTCTCCGATTTGATTGAAGCATTGCTGGTTGAGTGGCTAGGCAAGCGGGATCTAAATAGCTGAATCTAAAGTTGAATCTAAAGTTGAATCTAAAGTTGAATCTAAATTCGAGCCTAAAGACTTAATGGTTTCGATCAACTGTTGAACTCGTAAAACATCTTTATCACCTGGTTTTCGCTCAACCCCACTCGATAGATCAATCCCATCTGGAGATGCCTCAGCTAGAGCTTGATCAATGGTTTCGGGTTTGAGTCCTCCGGCTAAAATCCAAGGGACTGGTGCCTGAAAGGATCGAAGCATAGACCAATTCAAACTTAGCCCTGTCCCACCCGCTTGGCGAGGATGATAAGCATCCAACAAGATCCGATCCACAATCTCACTGTAGGGAGTAATCATCGCTAAATCGATAGAGTCTCGAATCCGGAATGCTTTGATCAATGAAATCCCTGGCAATGATTGCGAGATCTGCTTACAAACATCGGGTGATTCTTGACCATGTAACTGCACTGACGTCAAGCCAACAGACTGAACCAGATCGATAATAAACTGGGGATCTTGATCTAAAAAGACCCCAACCTTTTCAACTGTTGTAGGTAATGTTGCAACGATAGACTGCATTCGATCCGGAGTCACATATCGAGGTGTATCCGGCACAGCAATGAATCCTAATGCACTGACACCCAACCCAGCAATCGCCTGAGCTTGATCTGCCTGAGTAAGACCACAAATTTTAAGATAGAACGAGGATTTCATGAGATTTGATCAGGCTGGAGTCTCTTGGTACAGTTTATTGATCCATCGAACCATCTCCCATAGTCGGCCAAAGTTGCGCTGATTGAAGGGCATCACAAGCCGTGGCAGGTGGATCGCATCGTTTTCCTCCTCAGGTAGCGCTTGACTTTTCTCAATCCGACCGGACTCAAGAATATCACCAAACTCCTGGTTCAGGATCTCAACTGCTTGATCCGAAAGTTCATCATATAGGCGTAAGACTAGCAGATCACGAACATAGCGGTTGCTGTGGAAAACCTGATAGAAATCTAGGATCTCATCACAAGCCGTTTGAACATCATCTGTGATTCGATATAAATTCAGATCCTCTGCACTGATCAAGCCTCGCACCAAAACATGTTCTCGAATATATTGATCCCATTCTTGCCAATAGCGCCCTTGAGGTTGATCCACCAGAATCAGGGGCATTAACTTGGTCTTACCCGTTTGCATCAGAGTTAAACACTCGAAGGCCTCATCCTGAGTTCCAAATCCGCCAGGGAAGAGAACCACTGCGTCACTTTCTTTGACAAAAAACAGCTTGCGTAAGAAGAAGTACTTAAAGTTAATCACCCGATCGCTAGCTGCCAACACAGGATTCGCTAATTGCTCAAACGGAAGCTGAATATTGAGCCCAAACGTACTTTGTAACCCAGCCCCAAGGTTGCCAGCCTCCATGATCCCTCCTCCACCCCCGGTCATGACCATAAAGCCAAGATCACTGATCGCTTTAGCAAAACGGACAGCTTGTTGATATTCAGGAGTACTGGGATGGAGCCGCGCTGAACCGAACATCGTGACCTTGCGGTGCTGCTGATGCGGTAAAAAGGCTCGAAATCCTTGTTCGAGATCTTCCAGGGTGGCTGCAAGGATTTTGGCATCCAAACGAGTCAACCCAGCCGATCGCAGTTGGAGCAAAGCACGGAAGGAGCGCAGCCAAACATCTCGATTGGGATCATGCTCAAGCGCCTCAAGCTGCTGCTCAAGGGCCTGAAAAATTTCTGCATGTGTGTTGGTCAATCGATCAGACAGAACCCACTGTAGATCACTTTACTGGCAGAGCTGCCCCTGAACACAAGAGGCACAGATCTTTTTCCCGTTTTCCGGGACAGCTTGCTGGATCAGGCCAACATTAGGCCAAAACAGGCCAAAATACGAAGAGGTTACGCTTTGGCTTCGGCTTCCAAATGGCGCTCTAGAGTGCTGGCCAGAGTTGCCTTGGGAACAGCTCCCACCACAACGTCCACTTTTTGTCCACCCTTAAAGATCATCAGGGTTGGAATACTGCGAATTCCATACTGACTGGCAGTTTGTGAATTCTCATCGGTGTTGATCTTGCCGACTTTGATCTTGCCGTCGTACTGCTCAGCAATTTCTTGCACAACAGGTGCAACCATCCGGCAGGGGCCACACCAGGGTGCCCAGAAATCAAGTAGGACAGGAATGTCACTGTTCAGAACTTCTTGCTCAAAGTTGGCATCAGTGATTTCAACTGTTGCAGACATGCCTGGAGAACTCCTGTGATGCGTTAACTATCATCCTATCATAGAGCTCCAGCGAACCCGGATCGCCCTCAATTCTCAGATCAAACCCGGATCTCAGTGAGATTTTAGGTTGTTC
Source organism: uncultured bacterium (assembly GCA_964581005.1). GTDB lineage: Bacteria > Cyanobacteriota > Cyanobacteriia > Thermostichales > Thermostichaceae > CAZONZ01. The sequence continues at coordinate 795 of CAZONZ010000136.1, read as the reverse complement.
TGGGTCAGACTCTGGATCAGCAACTGCCCTGCATAGGCCAATAACCCCAGGCCAACGGCAGCAAACAGAAACGTGATCAACGACATCGATCCAACCAACAGATACCGGACCAGGAGACTAACCCCTCGCGCCATCGGGGAAGCAGCTAAATTAACAGGGGGTAACTTGAACACAATCGCTTGCAACAGTTGGTAAAAGGCATAGCCCACGGCTCCAGCAATGATCGATCCAAGGGCAACCTGCCCAAGCTGTAGGGGTCGTGTTGGAGGCGTAGGATTGGAGGTTGTGGGATCAGAGTCGGAGGAATGAGGCGAAGAAGACATAGTTGTCCTACCTGTGGGTAAAGGGATCGATCCAGAACCGATCGATGCAGACATCGTGCTAAGGATCACAAGTCATCACGAGTCATCACGAGACCGATGCAGTCTATCCAGATCATTGAGATCCAGACGTGATTCCATCTTAGAGAGAAGAATCGGTAAAATAGGTCAGCTGTTTGCATTCATTTACCCCGATCTCGATCGCTATGCCGTCTCCTCGTCGCTCTCACCCAACTGCCTCCACTCACTACGATGTTTTGGGGATCCCGACCACGGCTTCAGCGGCTGAGGTTAAGCAAGCCTACCGTCAACTGGTCAAACAGCATCACCCTGACACCGCTCACCACCCCGATGGAGAACGGATCCGCCAAATCAATGCCGCCTACGAAGTCCTGGGATCCCCCGCCACCCGCCGCGCCTACGATCACACCCTCCGCTCCACCCCGCCACCGCCCCCCCGCCAACCTCGCCAACC
>CAZONZ010000135.1:0-9470 GCA_964581005.1 uncultured bacterium | reverse complement strand
GGTTGGCTTGGATCGATCCGTTTCCTTGATTATCCTACTCCCACTGCCGTTGATGAGGCTCTCTTGGCTAATCCCTCCAGTTAGCTCTAGCGAATTGCGGAACCAAAGATCGTGCTGCGGGAAGGGGATCGTGATCCCAGCCTGATCGAAGGCCAGCTTGAGGCGACGACGATATTCTCGTGCAACCGTCCATTGTTCCAACGGTTTCACCGTGATCCAGATGCGGATGGCGATGCTGCTATTGCCAAAGTTATCGACTCCCATCAATTCCGGTGGTTCAGTGATCCGATCGCGCCATTCCGGTTCCCGACTCATTCCTACCGCTACCGTCTCGATCACTTTCATTGCATGATCCAGATTAGTATGATAGGCAACTTCAATACTGAGATCAACTCGTGACCACCCATTGGAGAAATTTTGAACAACTTTAATCGTGCTGTTGGGAATCGTGATCAAGGTTCCTTCCGTGTTTCGGAGTTGGGTGATCCGTAAGCGTACATGTTCCACTAAGCCGCCGTGACCATCGATCATGACCACATCTCCTTCGGCGTATTGATCTTCAACGAGAATCAACATGCCATTGATTACATCTTTGATCAGATCCTGAGCAGCTAGGGAAATGCCCAACCCGACAAAACCTAAACTGGCGACTAAAGGGCCAACACTCACGCCCAACAAGCCTAGACCAACAATACTACCCACCAGGATCACAAGGGTATTGACCATGCCTTTAGCCACTCCGGCAAAGGTTGAGATCCGTTGATTGAAGCGTACACCCGAATCCGGAGCCGTCAAGGAGGTTAACCAACGACCTTCCCGGAGCGCGTTGAAGATCCGATCTGTGGTTTTGGATCCAATCCACATCACCAGGTAGGTTCCTAGCCCTGTTCCGGCGATTTTGATCAACGTCCCCCGCAGAGTAACCAGGAGTAGGGTTTGGATCCAACGGGTGTAGGGGAACCAACCTAAGCAGATCAATACACTAGCTATCCATAGGTTTAGTTGCACAATTTGAAGTAGATCTTGTTGGCGGTTCAGATCTTTTTCAGCTTGTTGCAGTCGGGTTTGGTATAGTGCCCGATCGGTATCGGATAAAGGTTCGTTGGGGAGCTCAGGAATGGCTTGCTTAGAACCTTTCTTCGTGGGTTTCAGAGAAGACTCATGGGTTTCCTCTTGGGTAGAGCTTACCTCAGGAGCAGTGTGGGGAACCAAGCTCGATGGACTAGTAGGAGGAGGCTTTGGATCTGAATTGGTTGGATGTAAAAGGGTTTGGAGGGTTTGATGAAGCTCCTCTCGCTGTCGAGATAGGACGTGACGCCAGCGATCCATTTGCCAACTGATTAACAAAGCTACCAAGAACACACTGAGGGTGAACAATCCTTGACGGATGAGATAACTGGGTTGGCGCTCAGCGTGATAACGGATCAACGCCTCTCGGAGGGTGTTTTTCAAGGTTTCAGCCCAGATCATGGGACGAGTTCCCTGGATCTGAGCATCTGAAAAGGTCACGGTCAGTAGATACTGATCGTTGGCTCGGATGATCGGTTGGCGCGTACTGGGATCCAACTCCACTTGGATCTCTAGCTGGTGAGGATTTTGGGTTTGAGCTGCAAGTCGCTGCAGTGTGGTTTCAATTGTGTTGATCCGATCGTGTAAGGGTAAGTTCCCTGATGAACTGTCGCTGGGTTCGGTTGGGCTGGGAACGGTGACGAGAAATAACGGGTAGCCATCCAATTGCACATAGCCTGCTTCGTAGGGGGTCTCGCGCTGACGGGTGGTTAGCTCCAGAGTCTCACGGAGCTGTTCTAATTCCGCATCAATTTGAGCCATCTGTCCCCAAGCTGGGAGCGCGTGGAGGATGGGGATCGTCACCAGGAGGACAAGACTGTGAGCTAGTTTTGGGACAGCCAACTGCGTGAAGATCGACACTCGTTTGAACATCCTCAGACATTCCTCCATCTAAGCTCTGCAGATTAGGGGATCTTGGCCATTGCCGTATCACCGATCATCTTGAGACTGTGGCATGAGATCACCAAAAGGGTCGATCCTTATCCTGCAAGGATCACTGCTGCAACTCGCACTCGTCGGACTCCATCCTCCTGTGATCAGCTTTCTGATCAGGGCTCAACTCTGAAGCTAGGTCTTCGCGGTTTTTGCTCAAGGAGTGCTCTCGACTTCGTTTCTGGCCTACAATGACGGGGCAGGATCGATCTGGGTTAAGGATTTTTTGCACATGCCATACACGATCGTTACGGATGTTTGTGAGGGAGTTGCAACTTGTGTTGAAGCCTGTCCTGTGGCTTGTATTCATCCCAGCGACACCAAAAACGCCAAAGGGCTCAACTATTATTGGATCGATTTTCCCACCTGCATTGACTGTGGGATCTGTTTGCAAGTTTGCCCCGTTGAAGGAGCGATTCTACCGGAAGAACGACCAGAACTTCAGCGAATCCCCCAGTAGATCGAGCTCTAGATTCGGATCCTAGATCGAACCCTAGATCACGCTATAGACTGAAACCCCTGTGATCAACGTTGCCCTCAGCCTCTGGACTTTGCCATTCGTCATGATCCCCGCTTCTGGAACTCTAGCCACGCCGTTGTCCTCTTCTCCGTTGTCCTCTTCCAGCGATGGCCTTCCCCTTCACACATCGTTTGTGATCACGTTTGCTCCTCTATCGGTGGAGCAGGTCTACCATCTGGCGAGTGATCCTGGCAATGGGGCCGTGGTGCTGATGAGTGGAACGGTCCGCAACCAGACCGGTGGGCAGTCGGTCAGCCATCTAGAGTATCAAGCCTATGAGCCGATGGCGTTGAAGGTGTTTGCCCAGATCGCCCATCAGATCCGCCAGCAGTGGCCTGATGTCAAAACGGTCGTGATTCAGCATCGGATTGGAAAATTGGCGATCAACGAGATCAGTGTGTTGGTCGCTGTCGGACATCCCCATCGAGCGGAAGCCTTTGCTGCCTGCCAGTACGCGATCGATACCTTGAAACATCAGGCTCCGATCTGGAAAAAAGAACATTGGATCGATGGCCACAGCGAATGGGTGAGCATTGGATCTTGCGATCTCAGCCATTCCTAATCACTCGAAAACGGCCCCGAATGAGTCTGAGGCATTTCTGAAAATTTAGACGCCCCAAAGATAGCAGGTCTCCAAGAAGCGCGACTGCCGCCCCACAAATCACCAACCTTGCATCCCACCAGCACTCGATCCCTCAGCCAGCAATGATCCTATGTGTAGTGTGTCGAAAGATCCAGAATCTGTTATACTTTACTTCTAATCTCCAGAGTTTTTTTGAGATCCCACGAAACAAGAACAGGAGTCGTTAGCAAAAAGTATTGCTTGGGTTGTATTGTCAGCTTTCTTTGGTCTACTGCAGATATGGCTAACAATAGGGGCATCTTTTATTATTCGAGATTTTAGCTACGATGACTTCTTCTTAAATGGATCTTTATTGTTTTTTGTAACCGCTATAGTTACTTCGCTTGCAACAGATTATTATCTATCTAAGCGTCCTTATCCGGAATTATTAGAAACTGCTGCATTTACGCTATTCCCCGGCATTATTATCATAGTTTCTGTATGGTTGTTTGGAGTATGTCTCGGAAAAGATTCACAAGAAATATATCTCCCTGAATTAAGATCTACAGAGTATGCCATTCTCTTTATGACTGGTGTATACGCTCTGGCAGTTAAATTCTTTGGGTTTGAGGAGGATTAAAAAATGAGCATGTTTTTCTTCCAGTTCTTGCTCCCTCTACTAGTGCTTAGTACCTTTGCTTTTTTGCTGTCAAGTGTAATCGTCTACCAGAGGAAACGGGAGAAAAAATCTGCTAGGGCAGGAGATAGTTTTCTGGGTGATCTTGATCCAGATTTCTTGCGTAACCATCAACAGCTAGAGAGCTTAAGACGTGCTTCAGGTGGTGGAAGCAAGTATCAAAATCTATATTCAATGACTGTAGGAATTATCGGCGATCAGGAGAACTTACAGATAGTAGGAACAGGTTTTTGGTCTGGGAATAAAGTTATTGCTATTGGTAGAGCAGTTCGTATATCCTTGCTTAGAGATAAAAATGTACGTATTTACCTCCCAAGGGGGGTACAGGGACCAAGGCAGCAAGATGCAGTACTGATCAACTCAATACCAGAAGAAGATGTTCTTTCAGATGATAGTATTTGCTATCTTGAAATCAATGAGGCATCCCCTGATCAGGCATTTATCAGCGAGCATTCAAATATTAGTGGACATTTCTGTAGGATATATGGCTTTACAGGCAATGTATATCAGCCTACTAAATATATTGATGGTGAAATTTTAGGTCTGACTTCGCCTCCCTTAGAAATGGGAAAATTTGTAGATTCATGTCTGTCAATCAAACTTGACGGTGAATTTTGTGAAACTATGCTTGGATCAGGCGTTTTAGATTTGGCTACCAATCTTATTGTTGGAATTGTGGTGAGTTAGTATATCGACTCAAACAGTCAATCAAGTTACGTACTGGTATTCAGTAAAAGCGCATTAGCTGTATCTACATCATACAAGGTCTAACGTGAGCTTATGCTTCTGAATGTAGGTTCAAATCGATCTGCTCCTGCCGGATCCTTTCCCGAATCTCAACTAATAAGTGCCCCAACCTATTCTTGCCACTGCCATCCCCCCCATCTCCCCAATACCGATCATTCTGGGTATGCTCAACCAGTTCAGCCTGACCTGTAGCGAGCAACTGAGCCATGAGATCCGGATGCTGCGTGAATTTGGCATACAGAGCCTCCCGCATGATCTCCTCTTTGACATGCTCCCAATCCGATCGCAGAGGCCGCTTCCGATCCCGACCGATCTGAGCCGCCAACATTGGGGTTGGAGCCCGACGGATCGCTTCTTCATGCGGAGTCCCAGCAAACTTTTGAGCTTGAAAATAATGTTCAGAAGTCGGCCAACGTTTGCCCTTCACAACGATCGGATAGGCTGCAAAGTTAGACAAGAATCCGTAGGCTTTGTTCTGATGATAAAAATGGATGGGTTGACCCATGGGTGATCCCTTTTGTTTCCCTAAGTTGTTGATGTAGCCACACCTTCGATCTGTTCATCCGTCAGATCATAAAGCTCATTCAGTCGAGCCAGCTTATCCTGATCCGCTGACCAAAAGCCCCGCCCATGGGCCTCCAGCAACCGTCCAACAATATTTCGGAATGCTTCAGGATTAGCTTGGCGTAACTTGCGAGCCATCTCCGGATCCAATGTGTAAGTTTCTGCTGCCTGATCGTAAACCCATTGCTCCTGAAAATCAGTGGTCCCACTCCACCCAATTAAAGCTGTCATCCGTTGCGAGATCTCATAAGCCCCTCCTGATCCTTGATCGGCCATGGCCTCTGCCCATTTGGGATTGAGTAACTTAGTGCGATATTCGATCCGCAGCAGATCTTCTAGCGATCGAGCTGTGGTGTCTTTAGAAAAGCTTTCGACAAAGCTTGCAGTCACTTTGCGACCTTGTTGAGTTTCAGCCGCTCGTTTTAGGGCACCTGTATTCGCATAGTATTCCTGAATGTCAGTCAAACCATACTCAACGGAATCGATCTCTTGCACGATCCGGCGAGTGGTTTTCAGAAGCGTATTCAAAACTTCTGGACGTGCTTGCCCTTTGTCTTGCCGCCCATAGCTAAAGGCATTTCTCTGTTGCCAGGTTTGCCCCAATTCAGATCCCGACTCCCAACTAGCATCAACCACCCGATCATTCACCAACGATCCAAAATCTCCTGCCGGATTCGAAAACAGTCGAGCCGAGCTATTCTCGATCCCTTCCGCTTGCAGATTCAGAGCATGTTTGCGAATAAAGTTAGCGGTTTCCGGTTCATCCGACTGAGCGGCTCGTCGAAACAGATCATCCAACAACTCCACAATATTGACAAAGCTATCTCGAAAGATCCCTGACAAATTCGCCAGCACATCGATCCGAGGATGATCGAGTTCCTCTAGCGGCATGAGTTCATAGCGCACGATCCGGCCTGTCCCTTCCTTCACCGGAACCGCTCCAACTAGCTCTAGAAGGATCCCCAACGATTCACCGCGTGTCTTAATCGCATCCAACCCCCACAGCATCACCGCCACCGTTTCCGGATAGTCCCCATACTCCTCCTGATGTTGCCGAATGATCTGACGAGCGATCGCTTTCCCCCGCTCATACGCAGCCGGAGACGGCATCCGATAAGGATCCAGAGCATGAATATTCCGCCCCGTTGGTAGAACCCCCGGACCATCCCGCAACAGATCCCCCCCCGGTGCTGGAGGAATATACTCCCCATTCATCCCCCGCAGCAAATTCGTAATCTCATCAGGAGTTTGCAGCAACAGATCCCGCACCAGAATCGCTTCCTCCAGGATCTCAACGGGAGGACGAATTGAATCTCCAGAGGATCCAGAAGGCAACTCAGTATACGCAACCTGGCGATAGATCTGTTCCACCTGAGTCCGCTCCCCTCCAGAGGCAATGGCATTGATCACTTTCTCTGGTAACTGTTTTTCGTCACCCAAATAAGCATTCAAATAACTACCGATCAGATCAGGTGTAGGCTGATCCCCTAAAACATGCAAACCAGTGGAGAACAACCGATTTTCCAACACTTGCAAATAGTCATACAGCCGACTCATATAACGATCAAATGGCCCAGAACTAAAGTAACGCACATTCTCAACAGAGAACTCGATCCCCAACCCCTCTTCATCCACAAACGGACAATCTTGATCCAATCCCGTATCCAGGATCTTTTTAACAATCGCCTCCCGCAGAGCATAATTTTTCTCAGGATCCTCACGATACTCACTGATCAGTTCGCGCAGAGCAACCAGCTCCTTATACAATCCCGCACGACTATAGGGAGGAACATTGTGAGAGATCAGCACCCCATACCCTCGCCGCTTCGCCAGGATCGATTCGGAAGGATTGTTGGCTGCATAAATGTAAAGATTGGGAAGATCCCCCAGCAAAATATCAGGCCAGGAATAGCCTGTGTTACCCAGAGGGGATCCCGGTAACCATTCGACCGTCCCATGCATCCCAAAATGGATCACAACATCTGCTTGAAATCCATATTGCAGCCACTGGTAGAAGGCTGCATACTGAGGATGAGGCGTCAGATCCCGTTCAAACATCAGTCGCATTGGATCTCCAAGGATCCCTAGAGGGGGCTGAACCCCAATCCAGATATTGCCCAACTGCACCCCACCCAAAAGAAACTCAGCCTCCAATGAAACCCCAGCACTTTTGATCTGAGTTTTGATCCCCGTCCCGGTTAGTGATTTCCACTGTTTTTCGATCCGGCGTCGATGCAAAGGTCCAAGCCATTGTTCTAGGCTCTGAGGATCAACCGTCGTAATCGGTAAATCTGTCTGACTGGCATAGGCTTGATCGGCTTGACGCACCTGCTCAATCAAAAGCTCACCCGTCTCCGGCAACGGCCCCACTTGATAACCCTGATCTTGCAGCGCTTTCAAAAACGTCAACAGCGATCGAGGCACATTCAACAACGCCGCCGTCCCCGTCGCCCCATAACCCGGAGGGAAGCCGTAGAGCACGATTGCCACCTTCCGATCCGCCACTCGCTTTTGCCTCAGCTGGATCCACCGTTGAACCCGTCCTGTCAGGCGTTGAACTCGTTCCGGGATCAAATAGATCTTGTCACCCACCAATCCCCCCAGAGGAATCGGATCAATAGCTCCATCCAGCTCCGGCAAAGCATAGAGAACAACACTTTGAAGTCCACCCACCCCTTTACGAGTCCAGGAGTGAATGTCTTGGATCAGCAGGGGAGCCGCCACAACATAGGGAACATTTTTGGCCGACAAGATCTGTTTCGCCACATCAACCTGCCGCCCCGCTTCCATCGATCCAGCTGGCCCCCCAACCAGCGGAAACCCAATCGTAGAGACAATCGCATCAACTTTGATCGCTTCTTTGGAAAGAGAACGGATCTGGATCTGTCCCTGTTGGCGCTGATTCTGCTCAAACTCAGTGGTCATCAGATCTCGAACTGCGACATGTCCTTCAACTCCATTAATAAAGATCGGCAGTGGGATCAGCCCCGCTTGTTCAAACGCTCGGATCAATTGGGGAATATACGGCTGTTGGGTGATGACATGCTTGCGATAAAGAAGGATCCCGACCGTCGGGCGTTGGGTTATCAAAGATCCAGACCATTTCTGATACCACTCAACATAAGCCTTAGGAGACTCGAAATAGCCTGAGTAATCGGGATGCAGTAAACCTAGATTAGGAGTTTCGATCGGAGGCGGGATCTCACCCACATTCAGATCGAGATAGTTCTCAGCCAACGTCCAAAATAAAGCAGCAACGTTATCAGACCCCCCCGCATTCCAGTAACCATAAATGATCAACCAATTGCGCAGATCCTGAACCTTTTGGACAGGCACAAACTTAAGCAACTTCGGACCTACTTTAAGAAAGCTGAGATAGCCTGCCAGTTTATCTTCTTCTCGGCCATTACTAAACTTATCCAGAATAAACTTGATCGGTTTCGGCATTCCTTTGGGACGATCCCCAATCGAGAAAGCACCAATCCGGGTCAAACTCATCAATTCCAGAGCTGACTCAAACACCAAGCGGATCGGAATAGTCTCAACCCGTTCACGCAGCCACAGCACCTGATCATAATCAAACAGAAGACTGCCAAAAAAGACCTGAGCCCCCTCCAACGCCGCTGCCACCGCTTCCGGTCGCGCACTCAGATCTCGATCATTAAAGATGTGAATATCGAGATCAGGGCATCGAGACTGAGCCAAACACGCTGCCTGTTGGTAGAGATCGGTGTTAAATGACTCAAACCCGGCAATCAAGACGATCCGCTGCATCGAGCTGACCTTGAGCAATATGTCTTTACCAATTCTATATTCCGTTTGCCCCGCTGACAGGATCCAGAGTCCAGGTTCATCAAATTTGGCATTCTATCGAATTTACAATACCCAGCAGCTCTGACAATAACTTCACTTGGTCAAGTAGATGTATAAATGTAAATACTGGATAGCGTCGATCATGGGGCGAGGGTTGATCACCGAAGCTGGAGTGAGTTGGATCCTGATAGTGCCCTCAGTTGAATTCAGCTAAGTCTTGATCGATCCCTCAACACAACTACAGAGTCACACTTCACGGAGTCAGAGTCTTGGGTTCAGAAGCTGAACTCGTGATCGATGAGCACACCACCACCTGATTGAGTCTGACTCAGAATGATCCCATTGCGGCTTTCTAGTTGATCTTGGATCCCTTCACGACAGGCAAAACCCTCAAGCCTGACTAAGAACTGCAGGAGAACGAGAATCTGGAGATCGTCCTCTCCTCAAACCCAGTCCTGGAGAGTATTCCAGAATCCAACCCAGAAAACTCAAAAAAATTCGAGAAAAGGGGTTGACGGTAGGGAGGTGAGGTTCGTAGACTAGCAAAGCGCGGGTCGGAAGAGTCC
>CAZONZ010000134.1:0-9489 GCA_964581005.1 uncultured bacterium | reverse complement strand
AAATAATTACTCCTTTATTCTTTAGCAGTTGCAAGGATCTTCTGTATTTTTCTCCTTGCTGCAATGATCCAGAAGAAGCTCTACTACCTCAGATCGGCTCCGCTCTCTAGCCAAATCTATTGGTGTCTTTCCCCAAACATCAGCGATGCTGACATTAGCCCCATGCTCAAGAAGCAAATGGACAGCGTCTAAATCTCCATACATGGCTGCTGGATGAAGCGGAGATCTTCCTTGGTTAGTAACAATATTGGGTGAGGCATCGTTGTTTAGTAGCAGTCTGACGATATCGATATGCCTCTGTGATGAAGCTCTATATAGTGGTGTTTTACCATCTCTATCTTGAAGATTAATCGGCGCATTCCAGTCAACCAATAAGGAAGCTATCTTGAAATGGCCATGCCAAGCAGCTTTGTGAAGTGGTGAGCCCATAAAAAGATTTAGCCCATCTATTCTTGCCCCAAGCTGAAGGAGCAACTCAACCATTTTTAGATCTCCACACCGGGCCGCAACATGTATTGGTGTGGAATTATTTCTAGCCTTCTGCTCAATGTTAACTCCAGCTTCAATCAGGTACAAGGCAAGTTCATGACGCCTATTCTCGATCGCAATGCTCAGTAGTGATTCTTCCCAACTACCACATTTCTTGTCAAGTTGATATCTGTCTTTTATTAAAGACTTAACCATATCCATCCTTCCTAGCTCTACAGCTTGGCAAAGATCTAGTTCTTCACTATGATTCATGATCATCTTCTAGTCCTCATTGCTTTGCAGAAATCACTCTGAGAGATAGCGCTCCTATACAGGCAGAATTCAAACATAGGAACACAAGCCTTGACTAGGATAAATCTACTAGGATCCAGAGGTCATTATCAGTTCTTTTCTGATCACTTAACAATTATCTTCCGTGTTATCCGCAATACATTGAGGATCTATGGCGGAAAGGGTACCAAATTTAAGATAGGGACAAGGGACTCAGTCGGTGTTGAGTTCCCGTGAAGGTGTCGATCCCCGGATCAAATCATGAGATCACCTCTGCCAGAGCAACTCCAGATTCTAGTTCAGTGGATCCCGTGGGCAACGTGATGGGGACTCCCGATCGAGAGGCGGCGACATAGCCTACCTCTGGGTTATACCAGGCGACCCAATAGTTCTCTGGGCTCAGGAGGATCGTTTTGGATTCGAGGAGGGTGGGTTCGATCAAGACGATCTCGGTGGGAGGGAGAGCGGGTGGGGTGGAGGCTGGAGTTTCAGCTTGGGCGGTAATTTGGTTGGGAGATGAGGGAGATTGGACAGTGGGGGTGTCGATCCCACAGGCTGAGAGGAATACAACGATACTTGGAAGTAGAATCCTTCCTACCACTTGGAGAGTTTAGCAATCTCTGACAGAATTTCTATTCATGACAAGATCCTCTTGATAAAATCTATTCTTCGTCCGCCATTAATTCTTCAAGGTTTTCTATTGCTATTTCAGCTTGCAGTAGAGGTCCATGCTGAAATCCTTGCTCTTTACTGATTTTGTACCATCTCATTGCCTCTTCTTTACTATTTACAACATCGAAGTCTCCAGCTAAATACATACCAGCTAAGTTATTTGATGCCACAGCATACCCCTGATTAGCAGATTTTAAATACCACTTGGCAGCTTCATCTTTATCCCGCTCAATACTTAATCCTAGCTGATATATATTGCCAAGAATACACTGTGCCTCAGCGTTACCCTCCTCCGCAGGAGACTTTAAAAGGCGAAGTGCTTCTTGAAAATCACCCTCTTTAAATGCTCTAAGACCATTCTCGAAATCACTCATATTCTCCTCCTTCACTAAGAAATTCTAAGATCGGGGTAACCTTTTGGTATTAAGGTGTGGTGTTAGGGTTCAGGATAACCTGGTGGAATTGGTGGGAAGAGCCCATCAAAAGAATCAGGACAAGGCAAATCTTTTGGTCAAGGAAAAGTTGCAGGAGCACCATACCCTCTACAATTATATGCACAAATTCGAAAAGCTGAATTAGGTGTAGGAGGAGACTCATATAGAAACTCACATCTTTTCCGCCTTACACGGCAACAGAATAAGTCGTCCCATATATCATCAAGGATATCATCAAGGGTTCCAGGAGGTATGGGAGAGAAGGGAATGAGAGTAAAGAAGGAAACAGAATTTAAAGTCTCACGTGTAGTATTTGAAGTCGGCACTTGACATTCTGGTACGATTGCTAGAGAGGTCAGAGGTGAGCTACTCTGTGATGCAAAATCTGGATCCTCTCCTACTGTGTAGGTGACTAAACTCCCCAACTCAAGGCCCAATGCGTCACCGGTGCCCCCAAATTCCGCACCGTCAAATCCGCCACAAACCCCGCATTCCATTCCGCAAGGTGACTAAACTGACCGGATCCGGTTCTGGGGTTTCTTGAGTTTGCTGCTCCTGTAGAGGTTGATTAGGTTGCAGGCTCAGGGGATTGTTGCTGTTACCACAACCGGCAGTAGACATTGTCAGCAAAGTTAAACTCAGAAGAGCAAAGGGGGAAGAAAAGGTTCGAAAAATTAGCGAAATCTGGGGGGCATTAGCATAGCGTACCTAAATCTCAAGAACTAAAAGTTTGTATTTTGGCTGAATCAAAAGACGCAATTTCTCAAGTTACTAGCTCAGCTCGCTACAACTAAGTAGCATTTTCCTTGCTACTTTTTCTAGATTGATACTCGATAAGAAGATTCAATGCTTCAATTCTGTTTCGTTCTCTGGCTAAATCCATTGGTGTTTTCCCCCTAGAATTAGTTAGGTTAGCATCAGCCCCATGTTCTAAAAGCAAACGGACAATATCAACATGCCCACTCTTGGCAGACCTGTGTAGTGGAGATCCTGAATCATTAATAATATTTACGGAAGCATTATTGTCTAGCAACAACTTAACAATAGTAGTATGACCCATAGATGCAGCGTAATGTAGCGATGTCTGACCATAACGACCCTGAATATTGATCGGAGCCTTATGTTTAATTAGTGAAGCAGCTATCTCAAAATGGCCATGAAAAGCTGCCATGTGCAGTGGTGTGGCCATAAATTCACTAACTTGATTGATTTTCGCACCACGTTGAAGAAGCAATTCAACTATTTCGGTATCTCCGCATGCAGCAGCAATATGTATTGCTGTTGTCTGCCCCTTGTTTTCTAAATTAGGATCAATTCCTGCCCTAATAAGATACAAGGCAATTTCAAGCTGCCTATTGGAGATAGCAAAACTCAACAATGAATCCTTGAGAAATCCACATCTCTCGTTAAGGGAATGCTCACCCTCCAATAGAGATATCACTAAATCAACTTTGCCTTGCTTTATAGACTGGCAAATATCTATCTCTTCACCGTGACACATAGACTACCTTTGAAATCGTATATTGGTCTCACTCTATTTTGGATAGGCTGTCATAACGCGATAGTTTTCAGCAAATCCTTCAATTTCCATCCTCAAAAAACTTGAGTATCCTGACCACCTATTGTCCTTTGGGCAACCCGCAGCAAAGTAAGCTACTCTAATTCCCTCTACAATATCTTCGGGCTCATCAAATACATCTGGAAAGAAATTCGAATCTCTGGTAAACACAGATCCGTCATCCCACACAATTTGCCACCTAGCATTATATTTTACTCCCATTTGGAAGTTGCCATCTGGTCGATCAACCCATTCCAGCCTCCAGCCTAGCCCAGTTGGATTAGTCTCAAATGCAGTTGAATGGTAGCCACTCGCTGTTCTGTTGTCCTCATTAACATCAGGAGCAAAGATATGATCTTCTCGAATGCCTCGGAAGCATGAGCAAGGATCCTCAGCTTGAAAGGATACAGCATCTTCAGATTCCGGAGCGACAAGCAGGCAAGCCCCAATAACTTCACTACTACCACCGATCGTGATATCCACTCCACCTGATAAACTCAATAGAGGCTGATCCCCTGTAACCTCAGCCAGTAACGGCAGCTCTTCATTCCCGGCATACGTTCCACTCTCTGGAGTCGTGATGGCAACTTCAACCCCAGCAGGGATCGTTAAACTCCCTTCGAGATAAGGCTTGATCCCAACCCTGGGTAAAACCACTCCAAGATCATACGGGTCATCTACCCCGAATTCTTCGGATGGAAATGGATCTGCAAATACTCCTGCTCCCACTTCCACTAGAACTGGGGAGTCCATGTATCCCACGCCAAATCGAAGATTATGGCGTGGGTCTTATAGCCCCCCGAACCCCCCAGGAGATAAACGGCAAGGGTTAATAGGTCAAGCTCTATCAAGATCATAGGAAAATTCGACTTTTATCTATGTCGATCCATTCGTTAGGATCTGTTGCGATTATGAGTTGTGTTGTGTAGTTTCGTTGCCGGGGCTGATCCGAGTGGGTTGGTCTTCTGAGGCAACTGAACCTTGTGCCGATAACCCTCCTCAGGATGAAGCAATGGATCAGTTCTGGATCGAGACTATCTGGCTTATTCCCTGCTATCCCTTGATCGGGGCGGCAGGATCGTTGTATTGGTCTCCTGGCTTTACTCGCCGCACGGGGCCGCGTCCATCTGCCTATGTGAATGGGATCCTGACCGTCTTGGCGTTTTTGCACAGTATCTTTGCCCTGATCACAATCTGGAATCAACCGGCTCAGGAGATTCTGCTTCCCTGGTTGCAGGTGGCGGGGCTGGATCTGACGCTGCCGTTGCAAGCTTCGACCGTAACTTTGGGGGCTTGCGCAGTAGTCACGGGGATCAACTTTCTGTCGCAGTTGTTTGCGATCGGCTACATGGAGATGGATTGGGGGTGGGCTCGCTTCTTCTCCCTGCTGGGACTGTTTGAGGCTGGTATGTGTGCGCTGGCCCTGACAAATTCCCTCTTCTTTAGCTATGTCGTCCTAGAGATCCTGACACTGGGAACCTATTTGCTGATCGGTCTCTGGTTTAACCAGTCGTTGGTGGTGACGGGAGCTCGTGATGCGTTTCTGACCAAGCGAGTTGGGGATCTGTTCCTGCTGATAGGAGTTGTGGCGCTTTACCCTCTGGCTGGAACTTGGGACTATAGCGAGTTGGCGATCTGGGCGCAGACAGTTGAGATCGATCCAGGCGTGATCACGTTGGTGGGACTGGCGTTGCTGGCGGGTCCAATGGGTAAGTGCGCTCAGTTCCCTCTGCATCTTTGGTTGGATGAGGCGATGGAAGGCCCGATCCCAGCCTCGATCTTGCGGAATTCGGTGGTGGTGGCCACGGGTGCTTGGGTCTTGATCAAATTGGAGCCGGTGTTGGCTCTGTCGCCGTTTGTGATGAAAACAGCGGTGGTGATCGGGACTATTTCGGCAGTGGGAGGAACGTTGGTGGCGATTGCCCAGATCGATGTGAAACGGGCGCTCTCCTACCTGGTGACGGCCTACATGGGCTTAACGTTTATTGCTGTAGGTACCGATCAATCGGATGCAGCGTTCCTGCTGCTGTTTACCTTTGCGCCAGGGATGGCCTTGATGGTGATGGCGGTCGGCTGCGTGATCTGGAATAGCATCACTCAGGATCTGCGCCTGCTGGGAGGTTTGTGGTCGCGGCGTCCGATCTCTGGGATCGCGTTCTTGGTGGGAGCTTTTTCGCTGGCTGCCCTGCCACCTTTGGGGAATTTCTGGCCTGTGATGCAGATGATCAACCAGCTTTGGAGCACGCAGCCAGGGTTGGCGATCACGGTCTTGATCGTGAACGGGATCGCAGCTTGTGGCACGGTTCGAGTGTTTGGTTTGATCTGGGGTGGGAAACCGAAACAAATGACGGAGCGATCCCCGGAAGTGCATTGGCCGATGGTGTTTCCGATGGTTGTGGCGATGGGATTTGCGCTGCATGTGCCCCATTTACTGATCACCTGGAATCTTCTGCCCAGTGTTTCAACTCTGTTCGAGATCCCCTCTCTGATGTTGATGGCGTCAACAGGGATCGGAGCTGGGATCGGGGCGGCGATCTATCTGAATCCCAAGTGGCCCAAGCCTCTGGAGTACCAATCTATTGCTGATCTGCAGGATCTATTGGCAAACGATTTCTATACACCTCGTCTTTATCGATCCAGTGTTGTGTTTATCGTTGCGGTTGTTTCCCAGATCACGAATCTGCTGGATCGCTATGTGGTGGATGGATTCGTGAATTTGGTGGGGTTGACGTCAACGGCGAGTGGTCAAGTGCTGAAGTACACGATCTCTGGCAAATCTCAGCTCTATCTTTTGTCGGTGGTTTTAGGCATTGCGTTGGTGATCTTGGTGGTGTTCTGGTCATTTGGGGGGACTCAGATCTATGCTCCTTAGTGCATTTATTGGACTGCCTGTGCTGGGTGCGGCGGCGGTTGCCTTCTGGCCGGGATCGATAACCCAACAGCAGTTGCGAACCTTGGCCCTGATCATTGCCAGTGGATTAGTAGCTCTGACCGTTTTCTTGTTCAGCCAATTTGATCTCAGCGATCCGGGGATGCAATTCCAGTCCAGCTGGGTCTGGGTTGAGCGGATCGGGTTGAACTTTCGTTTAGGAGTCGATGGGCTGTCGCTATCGCTGTTGGGATTGAGTGGCTTATTGACCTGGATCACGATCTTTAGTACGAATTCGGATCAGTCTCGATCCCGTTTGTTCTACACGCTGATCTTGTTGGTCAATGGTGCGGTTGCGGGAGCCTTTCTGTCTGAAAATACGCTGCTGTTTTTCTTGTTTTATGAGCTGGAACTGATCCCGTTTTATCTCTTGATTGCGATCTGGGGTGGCGAACGGCGTGAGTATGCAGCATTTAAGTTTCTGATCTACACTGCTGTTTCCGGGATCTTGATGCTGATCGGCTTCCTGACCCTGTTTTGGTTGAGTGGGGCAGCAAGTTTTGATCGCTTGGATCTGCAGGCTCAACAGTTACCGATCGGAACCCAGGTTCTGCTGCTGGTGATCTTGATCGTGGCCTTTGGGATCAAGATCCCGTTGATTCCCTTCCACACCTGGCTACCGGATGCCTATGGGGAAGCCTCTGCACCTGTAGCGATCTTGCTGGGGGGAGTGCTCTCCAAGTTGGGAACCTATGGATTAGTGCGGTTCTGTCTGGGACTGTTTCCGGAAGCCTGGGCTCAGCTCTCGCCTACGTTGGCGGTTTGGGCTGGGATCTGTGTGCTGGGGGGAGCTCTGGCGGCGATCGCGCAGAAGGATATCAAAAAGATGGTGGCCTACAGTTCGATCGGGCATATGGGCTACATTTTGCTGGGGTGTGCGGCGGCAACGCATCTGAGTTTGGTTGGAGCTGTGGCCCAAATGATCAGTCATGGGATCATCCTGGCGATCTTGTTCAATTTGGTGGGTCTAGTCGAAACAAAGGTCGGAACTCGTGACCTGGACGTGTTGAATGGATTGCTGAACCCAATTCGAGGGCTACCGTTAGTGAGTGGTTTGCTGATCTTAGGGGGGATGGCCAGCGCCGGGATCCCTGGGTTGGCTTCGTTTATTGCCGAATTCATGATCTTCCAGGGCAGCTACAGCCGCTTCCCATTACCCACGATCCTGACGATTATTGGAACAGGCTTGACGGCGGTGTACTTTGTGATCTTGCTGAACCGCACTTGTTTTGGTCGCCTCGATAATGATTCGGCTTACTATCCGGTAGTTACGAAGGCCGAGAAAGCTCCAGCTCTGATCCTGGCGGTCTTGATCGTGTTTCTGGGTGTTCAACCAACCTGGTTAGTCCGTTGGAGTGAACCGATGACCGGAGCCCTGAGCACCATGCTGCCGGAACTCGCAGAACAGATCCCTCAACAGGTCGTCCACCAGGATCCTCAATCAGAGATCCCGTCTGAGTTAACCATTGCTCAACTGGATCTTTCTGAACGGAGGTCACTTCACTAAGATCACGCCTCAGCCAACATCAAGGAGGATGGACTGTTGGGTGATGTCGATCCAGTTCCCAGCCCTGCAGCTCGATCCTCCGCATTGCTTAAACGTCTCTGATCCTCTCGTTCCGATCTTGATCCCCTCGTTTGCCAAGGAGTCTGATCATGGTTCAAGCCCCTGAAAAATCTCAAGCCGCCACCAAACTACTTCCTTCCCGCCATCAATTTGCCGAGATCGTTCACCGCTTGGAAGCAGGGGGAGCGCTCCTACCCGACACCCCAGACAATTTGATGCAAGTGATCGGCCTCTACAAAGCTTATGCAGTGCCGATGGATTTTTACTGGCGGGATCTGCTCTACATTGGTGAGCGCGTCTTCTTGAATCCCTTCCCCTTCTTCAAATTTGTGATCCCGCAGGAGTATCTCGATCTGCACAACCACTATGCAGGGGATGATGCCGATCTGCGGATCTGGCGGGGGGAGGCCACAGTACATCCAGAATTGTTGGCCTTCCTGGAAAAGGGCGAAACCTTCAAAATGCCTCGGACCCTCCATAATCTCTGGCATGATCGGATCAATATGGAGTTTGCGGAAGAGTGTATGCGGGCGATGCTCTGGCACCGCAACATGGGTGGGCAGTTCGATCCGTATCTAGACTCAGATGAGTACAAGACCAATGCCGATCGAGCGATCCGGGCCTTCTTCAAAAAGAAATATCCCTTCATGTTGCCGCTCTACCGATTCTTCCCAGAGATGTTTTTGGAGCTCTGTCGGCAAGCGTCCTACTACGCCAACCTGGGCTTGTTTTGGGAAGTGATGGCCCCAGTCTTTTTTGAAATGTCCGATCTCTACGATGAGGGCAAGATCACCACCATTCCGGAAGCGATGGACTTCCTGGTCAACGGGATCTTTGCGATTGCGGGCCGACCGATCTATCACCATGTGTATGTGGATGACGAGTGCTACGAAGTGATCCCGAAGTCCAAGGGGTTCACCTGGCTCTATGAAGCAGCATTTCCCTATGTCGAAGCAGTTTTCTACCGCACCTCACCGTTCCGAGGTACCAAATCCTACAACGCTCAAGCGGGTCAGGTTCCCGATGATCAGAATGATTTCCACTACGGCGTGCTCTATGCGGACAAGTTTCCAGTAGGGACCGCCGGGATCCCACCCACATTGTTACACCAAGACATGTTCCACTTCCTGCCCCCCTATCTAGTGGAATACTACAGCAAGCACTGCCGGGGCAAAGATGACATGCTGATCCAGCTAGCGATCAGTTTCCAGCGCTCAATGTATACGGTCACCTCAGCCGTGATCCAGGCGGGACGAGCAGCCTTCCTCTATCCACTGGATGATCCCGATCCCAAGCACCTGCAGGCCAACCGCGACTATTTTGAAGGTCAGATCGATCGCTTCTGTCGCCCAGAGTATGGGATCCGTGATGCCGCCCGCCTGCGCAACGTCCAACGACAGGAGTATCGCTAGGAGCCTGCCAAGTTGGATCTAAGGGGTTAAGCTTCTCGTGAACTCGATCGGATCTGGAGGCTTGCCCCTCAATGTGGATCATCGGATTGGCTGGATCTCATTGTTATCTCCTGGGGGGTTCGGGGGGCTATAAGACCCACGCCATAATCTTCGATTTG
>CAZONZ010000133.1:2255-9521 GCA_964581005.1 uncultured bacterium | reverse complement strand
AGGGATCTATCATTTGGCAACGGGCTTGCTGGGTGCGATCGTCGTGATCCATCAATATATCAATAGTGACCTTCTTTGATCGCAGAGATCCGAACTCCCGATCCATAGTGACTTTCTACCGTTGCATAGTGACTTTCTTTGATCGATACGATCTAAATTGCCGATCAATGGTGACTTTCTTCGATCACTGAGACCCGTACTCCCAATCCATAGTGACATCTTCCCGTTGCATAGTGAATTCCCTTGATCCCCGAATGCTGCTCGGCCTGTCCATCATGGCTCCTGTCGATCGCCGAGTGCAGTCGATCGCCGAGTGCAGGGGTCTTGAATTCGATATCGCTAAGAAAAAGGCTGTTGTCATCATGCGGGAAGAGAGGACGATCGATCCCTTGAGCTGGGATGATATATCTGGCAACCGTCTTTTCTTCTCTGACTAACGATGCCATCACCTTCTCCTTCTCAGTCCTCGATCCTTGTGATTGACGATGATCCGATCACACGGACGATCCTGCAGCGAGTTTTAGAGCAGCACAGCTACCCCTTGACACTTGCTCAACATGGGGAAGAAGGAATAGCTCTGGCTCGACAGATGCGACCCGCTTTGGTGATCTGTGATTGGATGATGCCGGAGATGGACGGGATCGAGGTTTGTCGGCAGATCAAAGCCATTCCAGAACTTTCGACAACCTTTTTTATTTTGCTGACGGCTCGAACGGAAGTTGAAGATCGAGTCCAAGGCTTGGATGCGGGAGCTGATGAATTCTTGTCGAAACCCATTGATCCAGAAGAGCTCCAGGCACGAGTTCGGGCGGGGTTACGGTTGCATCATCTCAGCCGTGCTCTCCAGATCCAAACGGAATTATTAGAAGAAGGGTTAGCTGAAGCGGCTCGATATGTTCGATCACTGCTGCCCCCCCTGCGCGAGTTTCAGGAGGTCGGGATCAAAACGGACTGGCGCTTCATTCCCTCTCAACAGTTAGGTGGAGATAGCTTTAATTATGGTTGGCTCGATCCGGATCATTTAGCAGTCTATTTGCTGGATGTTGCAGGGCATGGGATTGGAGCTGCTTTGCTATCGGTTTCTGTGATGAATGTTTTGCGATCTCAATCATTACCTAACACGAATTTCACTCAACCCGAATCCGTCCTGGCGAGTTTGAATGAAGCCTTCCCTATGAGCAGCCACAATGAGATGTATTTCACGATCTGGTACGGGGTTTATCACCCTAAGTCCAGACAGTTGATCTATGCTAGTGGTGGTCATCCACCTGCCGTATTGATCAGTTATTCTGCTTCAGCGCAATCGGTGCACATGAGTCAGCTACGGACTCCCAACTTACCGATCGGGATCCTGGATGAAGCTAACTATCACAGTGCTTCCTGTGAAATTCCAGCGCAGAGTGATCTTTATCTCTTCAGTGATGGTGCCTATGAAGTATTCAACACCAGTGGTCAACTATGGGGTTTAGAGAATTTGATCAAAGCGCTGGAAGAAGCAGCTGTTCTGTCGGGATCAAGCTTGGATTACGCCTTGAAAGCAGCATCAACCTTTAATGTGAGCGATCATTTTGTGGATGATTTTTCCTGTTTGCAGATCCATTTCAGTTAGCAAGGCCACTTCTCATCACTGGCGGAATAACACTTAACAGAAGCGGTTAACACGTATTACCACAGGGTTAGATTCGATGATCCACAGATTTGACAATCCCAGATTCGATAATCTACAGATTCACTGATCCACACAGTCCCAGGATGGATAAATTCTCCTCAAACTTAATGCTTCGATCGATTCTAACGCTCATCAATTCCTCAGGTGATCAAAGCAATCCCAACTCGATTCGGCAAGGACTGAGATCACGGCAATGTTTATAGGGCAAGCGTACATTAGAGTTAATTGCACCTAACCCCTAGAGGAGTTAGATCATGCTCAAAATGTTGATATTCACTCTCACCACGGCTGCACTTCTGGGCTCTATTTCGACTGCAGCTCTAGCAATCCCGGAAGCAACCGATCCTCTCCTGTCCCTACGGCAAACTCAGTCCAGCTCTGATCCACTCCATCCTCAGGATCGGGTCACGATTACTGAATACATGCATCAGCTAGGCTACGCTACCGTTATGGGGATCGAAGTCGTCGATCAAACGTTAGTGGTGAATACTGTTGATCTAGATGGTCCATTGGCTGTAGTTCTGGATCCTAACAACGGCCAGGTTCTGAACACTTACCGCATGGATCCCACTCTCGATCAGCCTGTTACGGCCCAAGCTGTGAGCCAACCGCCGACCTTGCAAGCTTTCCTCGATCAGAGTCAATCGATCACCATCTCAGCGCAAGGATCGTTGGAGCCCCAGCTGGATTCTTCTCCCTTCTCTGCTGATCAGAACGCCCCAACCTTATCCCCGTTGGTGTTAGCCCAATGGTAAGCCCCAAAAGCGTCTACCTGAAAACAGTTTAGACTTGCAGCTCTCAACACCTTAAACTCCAACCCTTTGGGTCAGATCTAGAGCCTTGGATCTGACCTGTTGGTTTTGGGGGTTCAGGGCAGAGTAATACCCGATCTTGATCAAGCCGACTATTATCGGTTAGATAAGACCATTAACGCATTGCTGTCTGGAGGAAGCCAACTGTGGCTGCGTCCCCATCCACGGAACCGCCCCTTGATTGGGATCTATCCGATCTTTACCAGGATTTTTGGGATCCCCGTTATGCTCAGGATTTAGCTGACATTCAGGAGCGCACCCGTAGCTTTCGATCTCGCTATCGCACCCATGTAGCCGCTCTCCGCCCGAAAGAAGTTCTGACAGCCTTGCAGGAGATCGAGAGCATTTGGGAGCAGTGCAGTCGCCGCCTAACCTATCCCACCTTACGCTTTATCACCAACACTCAAGAGGCGGAAACCAAGTACCATCTCGATCAGACCCAGATGGCGCGAATTGAGATCGAGAATCAGCTTGTCTTTTTTGATCTGGAATTGCAAGCCCTCCCCCCTGCCACCTTAGCCGCGTGGCTGACCGATCCTTGGCTAGCGGACTATGCTCACTACCTCAAGCGGATCGCCACCTTACGGCCCTATCACCTAGAGGAACAAGTTGAACAAGTTCTAAACCAGACGGCCCTAACCGGACGGATCGCCTGGGCTCACCTCCATACCATCCATTTAGCCAGTCAAGCCTATCCCCCAGTCACAACCCCAGAGGGGCAAACCGCTTCCACAGAAACCGAGATCAACGCCCTCCTTCACCATCCCAGTGCCGAGGTCCGGCTCAGTGCTTACGTTTCAGTGCGGCAGATCCTGGAAACCCACAACGCGCTCTACGCCGAGATCCTGAATACAATCCTGCGGGATTACCGTTTTGATGCTTTGCGGCGAGGGTATGATTCATGTTTGGCTCACCGACTTTTCCTAGACGAAATCCCGGAACCTGTTTTTGAAGCTTTGATGGAAGGCACCCGCGATCGCTTCGATCTATTCCAGCGCTACTACCGCCTCAAAGGACGCACTCTAGGTCGATCGATCCGCCTCTGTGATCTCCGTGCCCCCTGGAATGAGCCGTTTCCCAAGATCCCCTATCCCGAAGGGGTGAACATCTTGATTCAGGCATTGCAAACCTTCAGTCCAGAGTATGCTCAGCAGGCCAAGCCATTTTTTGAACATGCCTGGATCGATGCCGCGATCCGTCCTGGGAAGCAGCGAGAAACGTTATGCTTACTGATCAAGGGTTGGCATAGCTATCTATCACTTTCTTACACCAACACTTACGCCTCATTATTCGATCTTGCGCACGCCATTGGGCATGGGATCCATTATGAACGGATCCGGACCCGTCAACGTTATCTCAACAGTCATCCGCCAACCGTGCTAGCCGAGTTAGCTGGGATCTTCAACCAACTCCTGCTGCTCGATGATTTGATCACGGGTTGTGACGATCCGGAACAGATCCAGACACTTTTAGCGTATCAACTTGAAGATCACCTCGATCTGCTATTTCACCAAAGTACGATCAGCCGCTTAGAGTTGATCTTGCATCAGCGATCGGCTCAGGGTGGATTGAGTCGGGACTTTATCAATCAAGAGTGGCTAAAAGTGTATCAAGAACTTTGTGGTGATGCTGTTGAGTTACTACCGGAACACCAGTTTGATTGGGCTCAGATCGGCCATCTCTTTAGTCGGCCCTTCCACTGCTACAGTCACACCCTCAGTTTTGTGATCGCTATTGCCTGCTATCAACTCTACCAGCAACAAGGTGATGATTTTATCCCTAAATATCTGAATCTTTTAGATCTTGGTGGATCCCAGAGTCCGGCACAGGCGCTTAAATCGGTTGGGATTGATCTTCTTGATCCGATGATCATTCATCAGACAACGGATTATATTGAACAATTGATCGATCAACTGGAAGAAATCCTAGATCGATAGGAAATGATCAATTTTGACGATTGAGGAAGTGACATTTACCATGAGTTTGCTTGAGATCCAAGACCTTTACGGTGGGTACAAAGGCGTTGACATTCTCAAAGGGATCAACCTGAGTGTCAATCCTGGTGAGATTGTTGTTGTGATTGGTCCGAATGGTGCGGGTAAGTCCACCGTTCTGAAGTCATTATTTGGTTTGGTTCGGATCCGAGCGGGGCGGATCCTGTTTGGGGGGCAAGATATTACCCAACTGCGGACGGATCAAATTGTAGGTCGAGGGATCTGTTATGTTCCCCAAACGGAGAACGTCTTTCCGACTTTGACGGTCCAGGAAAATCTAGAAATGGGAGCTTTTATCCGACGAGATAACTTCCGGCCCCAAATGGATCGCGTCTACGATCTGTTCCCACCGTTGAAAGATAAACGGTATCAACCTGCTGGGACATTGTCTGGGGGACAGCGGCAAATGGTGGCCATGGGTCGGGCTTTGATGGTGGATCCAAAGTTACTGCTTCTAGATGAGCCAACAGCTGGATTGTCTCCTTTATTTGTGGAGCAAATCTTCAAGATTGTGCAAATGATCAATCAGCTAGGGATCAGTCTTTTGATGGTGGAACAAAACGCCAAGCAAGCTTTAGCAATGGCTCATCGCGGCTATGTCTTAGCCATGGGAGAAAACCGATTTGAAGACACAGGCAAAAATCTATTGACGAATCCTGAGATCTCTGAAATGTTTTTGGGAGGTTGAGCCAAGATTGGGGGATGATATCTGAAATCTTTTGATGGGTGAGGCATGGGTTCAAGATCTTGGGCGCTGGCAGGGTGTAGTGCATTCTAACCTTAGTTTGCCTAGTTCAAGCAATCTTGGGAAACAAATGAGCAAAGAAGTCAAATGATCAAAAAGTCACATAAGTGATCAAGGTGGCTTAGGGAATACATTAGGGAATGAATGATGATCCATGGGAAATTCGCCTCACCCATGACTTTAGGAACCGAATATAGGGGCTTATTGCACGGGCTTACTGTACACTCGGTCGCTAAATCGGTAAACCCTGAGAAGAGGATGGGATCAATCTGGATCAACTCTCAGGCTTGGCTCAGGTTATTGGTGTCTTGATCCGGGATCCTGGCTAATGAACTCCATTGACTTGATCTGAATCTAAGCCATGATAATGCGCTCTTTTACTCTCAGTGGGATCCTGGTGATGCTCTCGTTCAGTATCACCCCCTTGGTTGTGACTCCTACGGTGATCCCTGCGGTTGCCGCCGAACCTTCCGAGTCTGCTGAAACTCCTGCATGGACTCAACTATCCCTCACCAATGTTAATACGGGTGAATCTTTCAAACTAGCCGATTTTGAAGGAAAAACCGTGCTGGTGGAAACGATGGCAACCTGGTGTAGTAATTGCCGGACTCAGTTGGGCAATGTCAAAGAAGCTCGGACCTTGTTGGGCGATCTTGACGATGTTGTCTTTGTCGCGCTTAGTGTTGAGCAAAATTTGAGTGATGAAGCCTTAGCTACCTATGCTCAGAATCAAGGGTTTGACTGGATCTTTGCCGTTGCCACTCCCGACATGATCCGGGCATTAACCGAGCAATTTGGCCGAACCGTAACCTCCCCTCCCGCAACCCCTCACTTTCTCATTCAAGCGGATGGATCGATCTCTGAATTGAGTACAGGGTTCACAGATCCAGAAGCCATTGTGGAGGAGATCCAAGCCGCCCAATCTTAGGCCACTTCAGACACGCTTTTTTGTGAACTTAAACCGCTGCAGAGACCGATCATGACTGAACTGTTCCAAGCCTTTGTTTTGGGCAATGGTGCGATCTTGACGAATGCTTGCATATTACCGCTCTACCCTGGCATGATCGCGTTTCTGAGCGGTGGATCTTCATCAACTTCAAAGACAGGAATCTCAGGCTGGTTGGGGGTCTTGGTCTTGGCCGGGATCCTGAGCATGATGGTGGCCATCGCGTTTGGATTGTTCTTGTTGAACGCTGCGTTTGGAGATGTCTTTCCCGTTGTCCTGCCTGTCATTTATGTTGTGGTGATCGGGTTGGGGATCCTGATGTTGTTTGGCTTCAACCCGTTTAATCGCCTCCAGACCCTGCAATCTCCTGTTGTCAGTAGTCCGTTTACCTCTGCCTATCTTTACGGGCTTCTGTTGGGGCCGATGACCTTGCCGTGTACTGGACCAATCTTGTCAACAGCCTTTCTGCTGAGTGTTGATCCGGATGGAACTCTGTCGATCCAACAACTGGCGGGAGAACTGCTGTACTTTTTGAGTTTTGGACTAGGATTTGGCTGGCCTCTGCTGCTCTTGCCTCTGCTAGCCGCCCCGATCCAACGGCGCTTCCTCAAATGGATCACCCGCCGTCACGAAGCTCTGAATCGAGTCTCTGGGGTGGTCTTGATCGGGATCGGTATTTATGGAATCTGGACGGAGCTGATCCCAAACTGGACTCTGTTGAGTTGAGATCCTTGACCTGCCACGGCTGATCGATCAGGAAGCTGAGGCCGTAGTCCCCCCTGCGGATGACCCTATGGCTCTCCCGACAGGTGCCCATCCCCGAACCCAATCCTAGCGTCTTAGGAATTTTCGATCGAGTTGGGCTTCGGCTATTGACAACCCCGACTAAGGCGGGTACATTGTCAGTGGTGAGGAGTGAAAAGAAGAAGCCACTAGGGTCGAAACACGGAAAGACTCCTGGTGGCTTTCTTTTTTTAATCAGTTTTGAGCCTATTGCTTGATTCTATGGCCAATCGAGAACCAGCCAGAGGGTGGCCTCCCCTTCAAGGTCTGCATCGTTTTCCCAGCTTGATTCTGTATGAGATCACTTTAATGACGTT
>CAZONZ010000133.1:0-2155 GCA_964581005.1 uncultured bacterium | reverse complement strand
TATTTGGAGAGTTATCACCTGCTGATCAATCGATTAGGGTGCGGGATCGTTATCTACTACCTCCTCCTGGAAGCCATTCAGCTCATTACCCCAGATTCTGTTCCCAGCTTAGCCAAACGGGGAATTGCGTTATTTGGGTTTATCAACTGGATCCTCTGTCCTCCGATTTTATACTGGACTCAAAACATCTACTTTACGGATCAAGCTATCCTCCTACCTGTTTATGGCATGTTTTGGTTGGTGCTAAAGCATCGTTTTCAGTTTAACCAGTTCAAGACTTATGAAACCATTTTGCTATTTATTGCAGCCTTTTGTGCCTGCGGGATCGATTGGTATGGGTGGGTTGCTTGTGTCATGATCCTGATCACTACATTTGTTCAAGATCTGAAATCAATCCTGCAATCAGCTAATCGTTTCCAGTCTTTGTGGACTGCTGGAGTTACTCATTTAAAAGCAACCTTTCCGATCTACCTGGGCATGATCCTGGCAGGTATCTCATTTGTTGTTCAGTTGATCTACTATAAGGTTGGGTTTACCTATGTCTCCCATGTTGCCGTATCTCGCTCTTTACTCAATACAACCTCAGACTCTGGTGAGTCCATTAATCTCTTAACTCTAGGGCAAACAATTTACGATCACACTCTTCCTTATCTATCCCAAGGTAGCTTGAGATTTGTTCAGAATCCATTACTATGTCTGGTTTTGATCATTGTCAATCTTATCCTGATCCACATGATGAGCACTAGGAAAAGTTCATTTATCTATATTGGGATCCTGTTTTTCTTGATCCCAGTTGTGCAAATCATTTCATTAAGCCAACATTCATTTATTCATAATTTCTCAGCATTTAAGTTAGGGCTACCCCTCATTTTTGTCACCCATGTTCTTCCGCTTGTATTATTAACCTATGCGTGGACTCAGCCCTCTCGTCTCTTAAAAAGCTGCAGCGTTATTGTATTACTCTTAACTATTTTCACAACCGTGACATCATTATCTAATAGCAGAACTAACTTTATGGAGTTTACTGATTTTGACGGAACGGGAACAACCTTTCATCAAGATATTGGATCAATTGTCTCCACCTACGTTGGATCTCAAGACTTGCCCCTATCCACGAATCTTGCCCGTAAGTCCATTCCACCGATGACGTTATGGTATACGAACCGCTTTATTTATGATCTAGAGCAACTCAAGTCACTCCAAAACTTGGTTGGTTCCCAGAAACTAAAGCAAATGCAACCCGTCTATTTTGACTTCAGAGTGCCCCAACACTGGGAAGATCGACCTGATCAGAGAATCGGCTCGATCTGCCGATCCCAATGGATCCTCCCTTCGGATCCAACCATCGTTGATCGGCCTGTGATTGTTTGCCGTTCCCCACGATTAAAGACTTTAGTTCAGGAGATCTTAGCCAAGGAGTCCTGAAGAAGTCCTGAAATCTCATCGTTTTCTAGCCTAGAGATTAGAATGGATCAAGAACTCTGATGGATCCAGCCCATTAAGGTTTGAGCCAACTAAAGCCCCACAGCTGCACCAAGACTCCAATGATAAACAGGAAACCCCACATCAAAGGAGGCAACCGATGGCGGGCTGAAACCAGTCCGATCCAGGCAAATGGGAGCCAGTCCAACGTGTAGCGCATTCCAAATTGAGAGGTTCCAGTCCAGAAGTAGCACAGATAAAACAAGGTCATCACCAGGATCGAGCCGCCAGCTGCTGCAACCTTTGGATCCCACCATCGTGCCCAAGGGAGAGCTAAAAGAATAGGATTGGAGATCCCGATACTTAACCAATCTAAGCGAGGTCGCCAGCCGGGAAACTGATCGATCCGTTCAGGTCCAGACCAAAAATACACCTGCAGATTCCGCCAAAAGTACTTCACACTGATAAACCCATGTGGGAAAAACGCCTCTGAGGTTGTAGCAATGATCACAGGCTCATACCCTGACTCAAATGGATCTCCTAGGCGCAGCGTGTTGTAAATCAGGATCAGGATCCACCAGAAGCCAAACCCCAGCACTAATCCTAGCCAACGTCGCCATGGCAGCGGTCGTGCCCATTGATCCATCACCATGAG
This sequence comes from uncultured bacterium, assembly GCA_964581005.1. GTDB lineage: Bacteria > Cyanobacteriota > Cyanobacteriia > Thermostichales > Thermostichaceae > CAZONZ01. The sequence continues at coordinate 78 of CAZONZ010000133.1, read as the reverse complement.
ACCGACGAAGGGTAGCGCCAGAAGAGCTGTCTGCCGAGTGGCGTAGGCCAATCCTAAACCCATACCCGCCACCCACCC
>CAZONZ010000132.1:3674-9570 GCA_964581005.1 uncultured bacterium | reverse complement strand
ACCGAGCTATCATTCTCAGACGATCGTGTCAGGGTTTAATTACAAGGAATTTATCGTTGAGATCCAAAAGGCGAAAGCTCTAGACTGGCAAGCGAAGCGAGAGCACGTGCAAGCAGCAGGAATAGATCCCAGTTTGGTGATTGCAGCGAAAAGCCATATGGCGATCCATGAGGACAACTTGAACAAAGGGGGTGCTTAATCAATCGTTGCTCCTTGACGGCGGGCAAAATCTCGCAGCTTGGCATCCATTTGAGCTCCCCGCAGATCCGCTTTGCGCAGACACGTTGATCGTTTTCGAGACTCGTCGCCTGTTTTCAAATTCAAGCGTCCGGCCAGTGGCCAGAGAACAGATAGGGCCATGATCGCCGTTAAAATGCCACCCGTCAGAGCAATCCAGAAGTTATTGAAGACCAGCCGCATGATCCAGAACACTAAAGCGACTGATCCGAGTAGCAACAGGATTCCAACTGCAATGCCTCCAGCTGTCTTGGCCTGCCCCAACATCCAATTAAGCGTTCGTAACCATGCAGGTTGGGGTGTATTAAATTGCACACCTCTCAGATCAGCTCGCTGTAAATTGGCCCCTGACAGATCGGTACCGCGTAGATCCGCATTGCGTATGTCTCGACCGGCAAGGTTGGACTTGACCAGGGATCGATCCCGCAGATCAGCACCTGACATTGAGGGGATCCGAGGGGTGGTCGGTTGGAGTCGATTAAACCCTGTGGTCTGGCGACCCATGCTGCTGAAGCCTGTTGTTGATCGTGAAGGAGACGAGGAAGCCGTAAAGCCCACCGTCGATCGGCCTGCGCCAGAAAAACCTGTGGTTGAAGATCCTCCGCCTGAAGGAAGGGTAGGGGGGGAGGGGCGGGAGGGGCGGATGGGGGTAGGAGAGAATCCTGTGGTGGAGCTGGGACGCCGACTTGACCAGTGAGAGGATACGACTCCGGCTTGACCTGCCGATCCTTGAGATCCATACGACTGGGGCAAAATGATCGGGTGGGTGGGAGAAGTATCATCGGACATACTTTGCAAAGCCCGCAAGACCTCGGTCGCCGTTCCATAGCGATAGGAGATCCCTGGCTGCAACATTTTGACCAGGATCGATTCAAATTCAGGAGTCAGTTGGACCCGCTCAGACCAATCCCAACGGTTTTGGCTGTGATCGTAAAAACGAGCTGGGGATTCCATGGTCAACAAATTAAGACAGGTGGCCCCCAGCGCATAGAGATCACTGGCGGGGCTGACGGCTTGGCCAGCGACCTGTTCAGGGGGGGAGAATCCTAAGGATCGGATCGCGGTCACTTCGACTTGGGAATCCTCTTTGCTCGGTCCTAATTCCTTCACCGCTCCAAAATCGATGAGAACCAGCCGTTGATCTTCTTTACGGCGGATCAAGTTCGCGGGTTTGATATCGCGGTGGACTGTGTTGTGGCTATGCACGTAGCTGAGGATCAAGAGCATCTCCTGCAACACCTGCTTGGCCTGGTCTTCGGTGAACGGAGAGCCACTGCGCTGCATTTCTTTAGAAAGGGTGACACCTTGAATAAATTCTTGAACCAGATAAAACTTCGTATTCTCTTCAAAATAAGCGTAGAGCTTGGGGATCTGAGAATGTTCGCCTAATTTTTCTAAGACCTGAGCTTCTCGATAAAACAATTCCTGGGCTAGCTGGGCAATCTGAGGTGAGTTATCCACGGGTCGCAACTGCTTCAGCACCCGCCAAGGTTTCGAGGGCAGATCCTCGTCCCGCACCAGAAAGGTTGAGCCAAATCCGCCTTGGCCAATTTTCTTAAAGGCACGATAGCGATTGCGGATCAGCAGGGGAAAGCCGCAGGTCAAACAGTTCAGAGACTCAACCGGATTCTCTGGCTTGCTGCACTCAGGGTTAACACAATATGCGTTGGGAGAAGTCGCCATGACACGTACTGGGAGCTAAGAATAGTGTAATCAACGTAGCCAGGTTAACGCCTTTCTCCGAGTCAATAAATCACTCCTGGCGCACATACTGCCTCAAGTTCTATCGGATCAGACCGATTCAGGCAAGTTTTTCACCGTGATCCCCTTGGGGCTGCAGCCTAAGCCTCACCGCAGAGACGATCATCCTCCTCATGCTGATCCAAGATCAGTCAGGATCTTTAAAGTTGTGATCGAAGCTTCATCAAAACTTCGTCAAAAAAACAACTTAAGCCTGATGATCCATTGTGCCAATTTTACCAGCTCACGTCCTATCGCGTTTTTGCGGAAGTCTTGATTTCAGTAGGCGAATTCAGCGTTGCAGCTTTGGGGTGAACCGGATGTTGATACGGGGATCACGAGAGAAATGGGGAATCCCTCAGATACGCGCTGAGATCGCGGCAAAGGTTTACACCTGTCCAGGATGCCAGGATCTATACCGAGGATGGCTGAAAAACAGATCACTACGGTTGTTGAGCTCCGATCGTTGGAGACTCATGGAGAGGTCAAGCATGATCAAGGTGATGGCTGGGTGGAGCTTCATTCGAGAGACGCTGAGGATCCGCGTCCCGATTAAAATGGATAAAGTTTCTTATTCGTGCTTTGGTCATGACCCATCCGCTCTCAGGCCACCAGATCCGGCAAACGTTTCTTGAGTTTTATGCCCAGCGAGATCACCAGATTCTGCCGAGTGCTTCCTTGATCCCGGAGGATCCAACGGTGCTGCTGACCATTGCGGGGATGTTGCCGTTTAAGCCGATCTTTTTGGGCCAGCGGGCTCCAGAGTTTCCACGGGCTACCACAGCTCAGAAGTGTGTGCGCGAAAACGATATCGAGAATGTGGGGCGCACCGCTCGCCATCATACCTTCTTTGAGATGCTGGGCAATTTCAGCTTCGGTGACTATTTCAAGCAAGAAGCGATCGCCTGGGCCTGGGAGCTGGTGACCGAGGTGTTTGGGTTGGCTCCCGATCGGTTGGTGGTGAGTGTGTTTCGTGAGGACGATGAGGCGTTCCAGATCTGGCGCGATCACATCGGGATCCCAGCCCACCGCATCCAACGCATGGGTGAGGACGATAATTTTTGGGCGGCAGGCGAGACGGGGCCTTGTGGACCATGCTCCGAGATCTATTACGACTTTAAGCCCGAAGACGGCGATGCTCATATCGATCTCGAAGATGGAACTCGCTTCTTGGAGATCTATAACTTGGTGTTCATGGAGATGAATCGGGATGCAGCAGGCAAGCTAACTCCATTGGCTAAGCAAAATATTGATACGGGTCTGGGATTGGAGCGCTTAGCTCAGGTGCTGCAGGAGAAACCCAATAACTACGAAACCGATCTGATCTTCCCGATCATTCAGAAAGCAGGTGAGATCGCAGGGGTTGACTATGCCCAGGCCACCGAGAATCAAATTATCTCGCTCAAAGTGATCGGCGATCATATGCGGGCAGTGGTGCATATGTTGGCGGATGGGATCATTCCTTCTAATGAAAAACGAGGCTACGTGCTGCGTCGCTTATTCCGCCGGGTAGTTCGCCATGGCCGCTTGCTGGGGATCCAGGAGCCTTTCACGCTAGCAGTTGCTGATGTAGCGATTGAGCTGGCCCAGACGGCCTATCCGCATGTATTGGAGCGATCCGACGTGATCAAAGCGGAATTGGAGCGGGAAGAGGATCAGTTTCTGCGGACGTTGGAGCGGGGTGAGCGGTTACTGGTGGACGTGATGAATGCAGCACCCGATACCAAACAGATCAAGGGTGAAGACGCCTTCAAATTGTTTGATACGTATGGCTTTCCGTTTGAGCTGACTCAAGAGATCGCCACAGAACAAGGGTTCACGGTGGATCAAGAGGGATTTGCGGTAGCGATGCAAGAACAGCGGCGGCGATCGCAAGCTGCTCACCAATCGATTGATCTCACGGTCCAGGGATCTCTGGATCAACTAGCTGAACGACTCCACTCAACCTCATTCCTGGGCTACACCCAACCCAATGCCACCGCTAAGGTCGAAGCACTCCTGGTGGATGGACAAACGGTGGATCAAGCCGAAGCGGGTGCTCAGGTTCAAGTGATCTTGGATCAAACCCCCTTCTATGCGGAGTCTGGCGGGCAGGTTGGCGATCGGGGCTATCTCTCTGGGGACAATTTGGTGATCCGGATCGAGGATGTTCAGAAAGACAACGATATTTTTGTTCACTTCGGTCGGATCGAGCGGGGGCTATTGCAGGTTGGGGATACGGTGACTGCTCAGATTGATCTAGCCTGTCGGCGCGGGGCAATGGTGCATCACTCGGCCACTCATTTACTCCAGGCTGCCCTGAAACAGATTGTGGATGACTCGATCTCCCAGGCAGGTTCGATGGTTTCCTTTGATCGGTTACGCTTTGACTTCAATTGCCCTCGTGCGATCACCCCGGAGGAACTGCAGCAGATCGAAGAACAGATCAATACCTGGATCGGAGAAGCTCACTCCGCTCAGGTTGCTGTGATGGCTCTGGACGCAGCTAAGGCTAAAGGCGCAGTCGCCATGTTTGGGGAAAAGTACGGTGCTGAAGTGCGCGTGATCGATTTCCCTGGGGTATCGATGGAGCTGTGTGGGGGAACCCATGTGAGCAACACGGCTGAGATCGGCTTATTCAAGATTGTCTCTGAGGCTGGGGTGGCTGCAGGAATCCGGCGGATTGAGGCGGTTGTCGGTCCAGCGGTCTTAGCCTATCTGAATGAACGGGATGCTGTGGTCAAGGATCTGACAGCTCAATTCAAGGTTAAGCCTCAGGAGTTGCCGGAACGGATCGCAGGGCTCCAGACAGAACTCAAAACAGCCCAGAAGCAGATTGAGGATCTCCGCAAGCGTTTGGCTCTATCCGAAGCGGATTCACTTTTGACAAAGGCTGAAACAGTGGGCGATCTGCAGATCCTGGTTGCCAATCTAGGGGAGACGGATCCAGAGGCGCTCAAAACGGCAGCCGAGCATATATTGGCCAAGCTAGGCGAGGGAGCGGTTGTGCTGGGATCGAGTCCGGCGTCTGATAAAGTCAGTTTGGTGGCAGCCTTCAGTACTCAGGTACAAAAGCGAGGTTTGAAAGCGGGAGCCTTTATTGGCGGGATCGCTAAGCTCACTGGCGGCGGCGGCGGTGGACGACCCAATCTAGCCCAAGCCGGAGGACGTCAACCGGATCGTTTACCGGAGGCTCTCCAGTCTGCTCGTAGCCAACTTCAATCCCAGTTGCAATAAGTCTCAGATTAACTGGATTTGCGCTCAGGGATCTTTCTTTCCGCTGCTCAAGTCGCTAGGCTAACAGAGATTTCTTGGGATCGACACCATAGGTAGTGTCAACTCCTGATCTTTCAGGCTATATTCACCTACAGGAGTGGCCTGAAGCTTTAGGGTGCACTAGCGTTCAGGTTCGGGAGAGTGATGTTTTGGTGAGGAGCTCGCAAATTATGCAGTACGATTTCAGGGATGCGCCGCCGCTGCAGGCTGCCCATCCATCCCCCCGATCCACTGGATCTGGATCTCACAGTCCTAGGAGAGGCATGAATCACATGGGTTCCCAGCACCCTACTCCTCCGAATCCCCGCTCGTCCGATCCAAGTTACGACCGTCTTTTGGCTGAGCTGAATGCTGTCTACAAACGGCTCAGTCAAACCACGGCGGAAAAAGAGCAATTGGAACAACACGTTAAAGACCTAGAGGCCGAGCTAGAAGCCATTACCCTGGAGCTACAAAACTCGATCGGCCAATCCACCCACCGCCTCCAAGATCTACTCCAGTTCATTCGATCCTTGTCAAGTCAAGCGGCTGCTCCCCAACCCTCTCAGCCCGCGAGGGTGGAGGCTCCGTCCCGATCGACCCCTGCCGATCCAAACCAGACAAATTACGAGTTTCTCAACCGACTGAAGCAACGTCAGAAGCAGGATCCGAGACAAGATCCCAG
>CAZONZ010000132.1:0-3574 GCA_964581005.1 uncultured bacterium | reverse complement strand
CCCAGACAAGATCTGAGACAAGATCCCAATCACCCCCAATCTGGAAGCTCTTCTGCTCATTCGGTAACCCCTCTGGATCCTCGCCATCGAGATCTGCACTCTATGCCTGAGAGCGAAGCGATGGACCTGGATCATCTGTTTGGGGTTGATCCGAATGGGATGACTGAACCTCCCTATCCACGTCCTTCACATCCCCCCGGATCGGTTCCGAACGGTTCTGGTAGCTCACAGGCAAACTTTGCAACAGATCCGCGTGAGCCATGGGCAGCTCAACCTCCTCCCCCTCAAGGCCGCTCCCGCTCCAACCCAGGCTATCCCCGTCGAGGCAGTGCCCCCGCTGAATATGATCGGCGAGTGCGGGGGTTAGATGAGTTTATGCACCACGTCAGCGGCCAACCCACGGACAACTACCGGCCCCCTGTGGACCGAGCTTGGGGCATTGAGATGCGAGATCCTGCTGATCCAGATAGCCTCTATCAACGGGCACGAGAACAGCATGGATCCAGTCAACCCGTTTGGGTCTGGATCGCAGCAGCCTTTATCCTAGTGATTGGATCGTTTGGAGCCGGATTTTTGATCGTTCAACCCTTTGTCCGCAGTGCTCCTCCCGAACTTCCCCCTGTACCAGAATCCCAGCCTTAACGTATTCCAGCAACTCGAAAAGCCAAGATCTCAGCCTAACCCTGATCTTGGCTCTCTTATCGCTATCCAGACACCAAGATCTTTCAAACAAACCTGCAGGCTGGGCGGCCAGTTTGCGGACAACTAACTATACAGCCGGATCGGGCTCCCATCACTCTGAATACCACTCCACCATGGTTTGCCAACAGGATCAAAACCTCAGGAAAAGGCGGCGAAGTCCCATCAAGATCAAGAGAAGAGGTAGTTCATCGTTCTCTAGGACAGCTGAGCAGTCCCGATTAGGTCTCATCCTGATGATTGCTGAGCAGATGCTTGAGCAACAGGTAAGCCAAAAATCCGATCGGTGAAGCGAACAAACCAGGCAGCCGACTGAACCTGAATAATGTAGCCCATTGCAATGATCAGGGCAATCTCAGATCCTTCAGGCCCAAAGGCTGTCATCGCAATGGCCAAGGCGATCGACAGGTTGCGCATGACGCTTCCATACACTAACGCGATCGCATCCTCTCGATTAAATAACGATCGTCCAACAATGGTACTCAGCATAAAGTTGAAACTATAAATGATCCCCAAGGGCACAAAGAAGGAAAGCACATTCAGAGGTTGAGACACGATCGCTTCGGACTTGAGGGCCATGGCCACAAACACGATCCCGATCACACCCAAAGTTGATAAAGGCGGAAACTTCTGCTTCAGATTCTTCTGGTAATGATCAGCTCCCCACTTCCAAACCAGGAATTGCTTGGTCAAAAATCCTAAAACCATCGGCAGAAATACAATCAAGACGATCTGGACAAAGATCTGCAGTAAGGGGATCTCAATCACTGTACCCATCAACCACTTGGCATAAAACGGTGTAGCCAAGGATCCTAAAATCAACCCGATCACAGTCATTTGAACTGCAGCATTAATATTCCCCCGTGCAAATCCAGTCCAGGAGATCGTCATACCACTTGTTGGTAACAGTGAGGTCAACAATAACCCCAACAAGATCAAGGGCTGATCCCCATAAAAAAGTTTACCCACCCCAAAAGCAAAGAAAGGGATCACCACAAAATTGATCAGCTGAGTCATCAGTTGAACTCGATACCCTTCACCTGAAAACACTTTCATGATCTGAAGGTTCACCATCATGGGATAGACCATCAGGAAGGTAAGGGGCATGATCAAGACTCTCAAAGGTGATGGATTGGTAAAAGTACCGAAGAGGATCCCGAAAATCATCGAAAGCGGGATCGACCACACCAAATTTTTCTGGATAAAGGCTAGAGCTTTCCACATGAGATGAACCTTGCAATAACAGAGATACTGGACTTATTGGATTCAGTTGGATCAGATCAAGGAGAAATCAATCAGATGATTCAATCTACCTCTGATTTGTTCTTCAGTGACTTCGCCCAGCTTTCCATTGCTTGGTTGGCCAGTGGCATCGGTGCTTCCAGAAAATCGATCACAAACTTGTCTTGCAACTCACAAACTCCGATCGAACGGGGCCGCACCGCCATCACATGAGGGTTGGGCAACTTCACGCCAAAGCAGAAAATGATGTTTTTAGCATCCAAGATCTCATCACTAATCTGCCCATCGGCAAGCTGTTGGGTATGGGCATAGTGATCAAAAGTTGCAATGTATTGAGCAATCTCATGATCCTCAATCTGTTGCTTAAAGTAGTCCAAGATGGTATCAACACTGGTGAAAGTTGTCTCGGATTTCTCAACCTCAAGAGTGAAAACAGGATACTTTTCCTGTAGAATAATTTGTTTCATGATCATAACCTCCGAAGGATAATGTGGTTAGCTGGAAACATCGATCAATAGGACTCAATCAGTCAGGTGAGCGAGCCTATCTAAACACACCTTAGATCACCCTTTTTGCACCCGTAGACCAGATTTCTGCCACTGCATCATGCCACCGGAAATATTGATCACCCGTGCAAACCCCATTTTGATCAACTGTTGAGCTGCGATCGGACTCCGGTGAGAGGTTAAACACATAACAGCAACAGGTTGATCCTTAGCAAGATCTTGAAACCATTGAGGCCAGATCCAACGGCGGATCCAGGGAATCATGCCCAAAAGGATTCGATCGAGGCTGAGATTGAGCGCTCCAGAAGCATGGCCCGATGCATACTCTAGGGGTGTCCGCACATCGATCAAGGTAGGGCGTTGGGACAGATTCACAAACTGTTTAGGGGTCAGCTCTTCAACATGACCAGAAGCAGTAGTAGGTAGGCTTGATGACATCATAGGGGATCCTTGCATACAAAACCATTCACTAACTTTGTGGAGATTCCAGTGGATCTACACCCACCAGGGCAACTTACCTGTCCGAGGATCAAGATCGTGCCAGGGCGTAATCCAGATAAACTGATCGCGCACGGCAACTTGAACTAACTTCAAAGGCAAGGCTGCAGGGCCACGGACCACAGTTCCATCCGCGGTATAACGGGATCCATGACAAGGACACTGAAACTGTCTATCCACGGGATTCCATGGAAAGGTGCATCCTAGGTGAGTGCAGTTGTTGACCACCCCGATCGGATCGAGTTGCCCCTCTGCCGTAACGGTTAGATAGGTGGGTTCCCCAGCTAAACCCGCAACCAACGCCCGTGTTCCCGCAGGTTCAGCCAGGATCTGGGCCGCTGGGATCGGATGGCCTAACTTGTCTTTCGCCGGGATTGATCCGTCCGTTTCATCGGATTCGGAAGGGGGAACCCAGTACTTTGCCAGTGGGTAAAGGGAGGAGCCCGCTGTGATCGCTAAGGCCGATCCAGTCAAAAAGTTCAACAACTGCCGCCGTGACCAGGACGGTTCTTCGATTGAAATCGATTGAGTCATACTTCCTCTCTCCTGAACTCGAAAAGCATGAAGAATTTTTGCTTGCTGTAATCACTTTATAACTAAATCGTTTTATAGTCAAGAAGTTTGGATAG
>CAZONZ010000131.1:0-9631 GCA_964581005.1 uncultured bacterium | reverse complement strand
TGCATGTCTTCTGATAATGGCTGCATGGTGGTTCTCTCCTAGTCTTTCTTCTCTATTCTACACTAAGTATTTTTACTTATATCCAAGCTGGGATGCTCCCGGTGAAAGTTGCAAGCACGGTTCTGAATGGGAGGGGAACATGGTAACACGTTCCTCGACCCCTAATTTAGCTACAGATCTCGATCAGACCCATCTTCAGTAGTATTAGCAAAAAAATATACCTATCAACTCGATCGGCCTGCTGTAGAGGTCTCAGGAGTTACTTCCAACGATTCGGTTACAGAACTTTCCGATCGGAGAGGTGTCACTTTGATCCGATCCAACCGTGGACCTTCGATCCGAGTCACTTGAAACTCGTAGGTTTGGTAGATCAGTTTCTCACCCACACGCGGGATCTTTTGCATTTTGTAGATCAAGAATCCACCCAGCGTTTGATAATCGTCATGGACAGGCAGATCAAGACTGAGTTTTTCATTGATCTCTTCAATGTTGAGCTGAGCCTGAATGCTGAAACTGTCATCATCCAAGTACTGAATATCTGGCTCCTCATCGCTTTCGTCGGGGCCATCGGAAAGATTACCAACGATCTCTTCGACAATATCCTTGATCGTGATCAACCCCGCTGTACCGCCAAACTCATCCACAATGATCACCATGGCGCGGTGGTGCTGCTGCATTTCGGGTAGCAGTTCTGCGATCAGCTTGTTCTCATGCTCAAAGTGGGCCGGACGGATCCAGGGCTGGATCGGGCTCTCCAATTGCAGTTTTCCTTCTGCCATAGCGGCAACCAGTTCTTTGATATTGATCAATCCCCGAATATCGTCCAGCGATTCACCATAGACGGGATAGCGAGAATGACTTGACTCAGCCACTTCAGTTAAGACATCTTGCAAGGTGGCTGCCTCACCGACCGCATCCACACTGGTTCGAGGGATCATCACCTCACTGGCCACCGTTTCCCCAAACTCAAATACATTACTCAGCAACTCCCGCTCTTCTTTCTCGATCCCTACAGCTTCTTCTGACGAGGCGATCAATAACTGTAATTCCTCAGCGGTCATGGTGCTGTAGAGTGAGGCCGCATCCGGCAGATCGACTCTCGCTAGACGCAGGATCAAACGAGAGGAAAAACGGGGGACTTCGACAAAGGGTTTTAGGATCCAACTGACGAAGTGATTCAGCGGGGCTAGCCGGAGGGAAATCGGCTCGGAATACACGATCGCTAAGGTTTTGGGTAGCAGCTCCCCCAAGACAATTTGCAGATACATGATCGCGGTAAAGGTGATCACGATCGCAATGGTATTGAGTCCAGGTGAACCCAGCATCGTGAGGAAGGGGAGCAGAGACAAGATTTTGGTCACCGTACTGGAGACCGCTTGAGCACTGATCCAGCCCAAGGTCACACTGGCCAGCGTGATCCCCAATTGGGTGGTCGATAAGGATCGTTCCAGATGATCCTGGGCTTGTTTGACCAGTTCCGCTTGTTGGTTCCCCTCACTGGCCAACCGAGTGATACGGGAGCGTCGAACCGAAACGAGCGAAAACTCGACAGCAACAAAAAACGCATTAATCGTCAGCAGCACGACGACCCAGACCAGACTGCCCCAGGCATCACCCCAAGACAAGGATCCATCGGGTAGCGCTATCGGGGGATCACCCATTGAGGTTATAGATAGAAGAGTCCAAGTTAAACGTTAGCATTCTAGCTCAACCTGTTCCGAATTCCGAGATCACCAAGACAACAACGCTAAGAATATTTATGCCCGATCGGAGCCTACGGTGAGAACGACAGGTGATCCAGACGCCTATTGGGTCTCAAATTGGGCATAGGCATTGACGATCCGTTGCACCAGGGGATGCCGCACCACATCACTCTGATCAAAGTAACAAAAGCCAATCCCTTCCACCCCACTCAGTATCTTTTCAGCGGTGGCCAGTCCAGACGGACGCCGTTGTCCCAGATCGGTTTGGGTGAGATCTCCGGTCACTACCATCCGCGACTTAAAGCCTAAGCGGGTCAAGATCATTTTCATCTGTTCAGGGGTTGTATTTTGAGCCTCGTCAATGATGATGAACGCATTACTGAGGGTCCGGCCTCGCATGTAGGCCAGCGGCGCGATCTCAATCACTCCCCGCTTAATCAGATCGGGTAACTTCTCCGGATCGATAAATTCGTAGAGCGCATCGTAGAGAGGGCGAAGATAGGGATCCACCTTTTCCTGCAGATCACCCGGCAGAAAGCCCAGTTTTTCGCCTGCTTCTACTGCAGGTCGCGTCAAGATCAAGCGATCAAACTCACGAGCCTGCAATGCCAGCACAGCCATCACAGCAGCCAGGTAGGTCTTGCCAGTGCCAGCGGGACCTACCCCAAAGCAAAGATCATGCGTGCCGATCATGCGAGTGTAAAGCTGTTGGCGTGAGGTTTTGGGGCCGATCGGTTGGCCTTTGCGATTGCGGGTCAGGATTTGGGGTTGAAAGGGTTGTCGATCGGTAGCAGCAGCTTGCAACAGGGATCGATAGACCCGTTCAGCCTCATCTTTAGAGATCGGACTGCCAGCTAACCAGTAGGGTTGCAGTTGATCAATCCATTGGCGGATCATTTGGTGTTGAGCAGGAGTCCCTTCGATCCAAAGTTCTAGCCCCCGCAAGGTTACCCCCGCTCCCGACAGGCGACTGATCAGTTTGAGGTTGGCTTCACTCGCTCCGGCTAAGCTGAGGGCTGCGGTAGAGTTGGGGAAAACCACTCTGTCGGATCGGCACGCAGGCTCTAGAGAAGGCTGATGCTCAGAGGTAGCGTTAGCCACGTTGGGATCAATCACAGAGGCTCGTGCAGCATCAATCGGATGGATCTGAGCCGGAGACTGGGACTTGAGCGGGTTGTTCAGCGAGTGAATCAGCTTGTTCATGCAGGCTAGGAGCAAGAATCCTTGGCTTACGACATCGTTGGGTTCCTGGTAACGAAGGTGAGGGTGGAGGATCAACAGATCCATGCGTTCTTTCCTAGCATATTGCCTCACTTTAGATCGTTGCCAGATGCCCTAGCGGTACTCAGGGATAAACTAAGCTCAGATCAGGCTCAAACCTAGACCTAGAGACGCTTTTAGGTCGATCGAGCAGGGATACTTGTATTGTGAGGGTTTCAGCGATTTTAGGCCTATCGACCTATATCCCTTGCTGTGTAAGGGTTTGAATTTTTTCTGGAGAAGATCCTGAAGTACCAATAGACCTATCTCTTTTGAGAATGAGTTGCAAGACTTATGCTCGGTAAAAAATTGGGAGTTGCTGTGGGCGTCAGGAGCTTCTTGATAGGGACACAACCTGATACTGCTTGACAGACTCCAGAGGCTGATCCTCACCTGAATCAGTTTGGGTCAGAACTTCTCCACAAACTTCAATACGGGCCTGATAGGATCCTCGGGTCTGGCCATCCGGTGAGGCGAAGTCAATGTCTACTTCCGCCCAGTCAGGCTGGTCAGGATCTCCTCCCTGTGCCAGGGTACGCCCCTGTTTGTTGTAGCTCAGCCATTCCCACCCCTGCTGGATCCAGATCTCACGCTCAGCCCTTTGCTCAAAGGACTCAAGTCCACACCAGCCTCGGTAGTAAGACTGATCAATCGAGCCACATGAGATCAAAGGCTTCCTGGGTTCAGTTGATGAACCTGAACAGTCCAGCAACACCTGTAGACATTTAGCCTGCAGGTGTCTATTTTGGTTTTCAGCTTTGGTTTTCAGCTTTGATTTTCAGCTTTGGTTTTCAGCTTTGATTTTCAGGTTTGGTTTTTACGCGGCATCGTCCAAACTGACTCGAAAGATCTCGGCAAACACCTTGTCTACCTTGTAGCCGGAATCGATCGTTTCCAGCGGATCCTTGCGCAAACGATGGCGGAGGCAAAGACGGATCACTTTTTGGATATCTTGGAGTGTCACGTCCGTTCGACCTTCAAACGCGGCCAACGCTTTGGCAGCCCGATTCGAGACGATGTCACCCCGCAATCCATCCACATCCAGCTCCGCACAAACAGCAGAAATATTCAGACGCAGCTGAGGATCGATCTGGACCGAGGGCAGAAGCGCTTGGGCTTGTTGGAGTTGCTGCTGCAGGGCCTGTTGTTTTTCCATATACTCGCTCAGGAACCCTGCTGGATCCGATTCAAACTGCCCTCGTTGATCGACAATCTGCACACGCAGGGCGGGATCTCGCACAGTATCGATCTCCACAAACATGCCAAAGCGATCTAACAACTGGGGTCTGAGTTCCCCCTCTTCTGGGTTACCGGATCCAACCAGAACAAAGCGAGCGGGATGACGAATCGAGATCCCTTCCCGTTCAACCGTGTTCCACCCCGAAGCCGCAGAGTCCAGCAACACATCGACCAGATGATCGTCCAGCAGGTTGACCTCGTCCACATACAAAATGCCACGATTAGCTTTAGCCAACAGCCCTGGCTCAAACGCTTTTACCCCTTCCGAGAGGGCTTTTTCAATATCGATCGTGCCGCAAACTCGATCCTCGGTTGCACCTAAGGGCAAATCGATCATGGGCACCTGCTTCCATTCTGTTGGCAGCGCTTCCCCTTTCTGGACTTGCTCCCAAACCGCATCACTCATGAGATCGCGTTGGCTGGGATGGCTATTAAACGGATCCGCTGCAATCACTTCCAACTTGGGCAGCAGATCGGCTAGGGCGCGGATCGTGGTCGATTTGCCTGTGCCCCGATCACCCATGATCAAGACGCCGCCAATTTTGGGATCAATCACATTCAACAGAAGCGCCAGTTTCATCTCCGTTTGACCGACGATCGCGGTGAAGGGAAAAACGGCTCGCTTGCTTTCAGACATGGTTCTTGCAATGCTTTCGCGCAGGTGGTCATCTCCATTGTCTGAGATTTTGGGAACCAAGCGCTACCGGATCTGGCGTGTACTCGATCCAAGCTACAAATTCGGTATTGACTGGAACATCTGCTAACCTGGATGGTCTATGAAAAAGAAGGAATGAGTTCTTCCGCAGGCATAAACACCTGTGAAGTCCCTGTTGGGATGAAGCAAGAGATTCCATAATGAAGAAATTCCTTGAGAAATCGATCAGACCTCGATCGCTTGTGGATGGGTTGAGTTGAGAGTGACGGTGGATGAGGCAAACAGCAATGGATCAGGGTAGATGGACATGGCCTAAAGGATGGCGGCGGTATGGACTTTGGATCGGCATTAGTCTGATCTGGGGCCTGAGTTGGTTGCCTGTGGTGGATGCGACCCCCCTCCCAGCTCTGGCTCAAGCCTCTCTCGATCCAGAGCCTGAGATCACGGATGAACAGATCAAGCAATTTGCCCAAGTGGTCTTAGAGATGGAACCGTTTCGAGTTGAGGCTTACGAGCAAGCTGAGCAAACAGAGGATCCAGATCGTAAAGATGAGATCCGGCGTGAGTTTATTCGTAAAGCAACGGAGATTATTACCTCTGGTGGTCTAACAGTGACCGATTACAACCGCATTACGCTCAAGATCCGCAGTGATGACGGGAAAGATCTAAAGCAAGAGATTGAAGCCGAAATTTTAGCCATTCAACAAGGGGATAACTCATCTGATCTTGATCCCTCTCAGGTAGACTTACAAAACAGCCCGCTGCAAGCTTCTCCTTAGGGTGGAACGTCTTAACGAACAAGAACACTGGATACAACTCTGATTAGAATCGCAATCATATTGAGTTACCCTGCTCCTGTTGTAGCCTTACTCTAGAGAGGATCTAACAGATCTCCTGGAGATCAAGCTGTCCTAGGAATGTAGTTTTGAGAGGGCTAGAGGGCAACATGGCAGAGCATTACGACCTGATCATCATCGGAACCGGGGCTGGTGGCGGTACCCTGGCCTACAAGCTGGCTCCCAGTGGCCTGAAGATCTTGATCCTGGAACGAGGTCCATTTATGCCGCGTGAAAAGGAAAATTGGGATACCAAAGTGGTGTTTGGGAGCGATCGGTATCACAATCCCGAAGTCTGGTACGACCGCGAGGGCAAGGAACTTCATCCCGGCATGAGCTACTTTGTGGGCGGCAATACAAAGGTTTATGGTGCAGCTCTATTTCGACTCCGGGAAAAAGACTTTGAAGCCTATCCCCACAAAGACGGCCTTTCCCCAGAGTGGCCCCTCAAATACTCGGACTTTGAGCCGTACTACACTCAAGCTGAACAGCTCTACCAGGTGCATGGTCAAAGCGGCCTCGATCCGACTGAGCCCCCTCGCAGCCACGAGTACTTCTATCTGCCCGTCAGCCATGAATCTCGGATCCAGGAAGTTCACGATACCCTTGTCAATAAAGGTCTCAAACCTTACTACACGCCTGTTGGGATCCATCTCAATGAAGCCCAGCGCTTTTTGAGTCAGTGCATTCGCTGCAGTACCTGTGATGGATATCCCTGTTTGGTTCGGGCTAAGTCGGATGCTGAGGTAACCGGGATCCTGCCGAGCATCGATCACTCCAATGTGACGCTACTCACGGAAGCGAAGGTACTCAAACTTCATACGAATCCATCTGGGAACGAGATCAGTCAGGTTGAAGTGGATGTCCAGGGTGAGATCCGATACTTTAATGCAAACATTGTAGCTGTCTGCTGTGGTGCGGTGAATTCCTCTGTCTTATTGCTCCGATCCGCCAATGATCAACACCCCAAAGGGTTGGCTAATAGTTCCGATCTAGTGGGTCGCCATTTTATGAAGCATGTGTTGGGATCCGTGATCGGGGTTACCAGCAAGTTGAATCCGACTTTATTCCAGAAGACCCTCTCGATCAATGACTTCTATTGGGGAGAAGAGGGATATGACTACCCGATGGGGCAGATCCAAACCCTGGGTAAAGTTAGTCCAGAAGCTCTAGAAGGCAATGCCGCAGCTTACGCACCTCTAACTGTGGAGCATGTAGCAACTCATTCGGTGGACTGGTGGTTAACGACCGAAGATCTCCCGGATCTCAATAACCGAGTGCGGATCGAGGGTGATCAGGGGGAGCAGATCATCATTGACTACACGGATAACAATATCGAACCCTATGAGCGGTTGGAGCAGCGCTGGATCGAGATCCTTAAGTCGATCGATTGTGCGTCGATGGTTGCCCCCCATTGCAATTACTTTGTGAAAGGGGGACAGGAGAACTATTTCACAGGTCGGCTACCGTTGGATGGGGTTGGGCATCAGGTGGGGACGTGTCGATTTGGTGTAGATCCGCAAACCTCAGTGCTGAATTTGAATTGCCAAACTCATGACATTCAGAATCTTTATGTCGTGGATGGGAGTTTCTTCTTATCCAGTGGAGCGGTGAATCCAACTCTGACGATCATGGCTAATGCCTTGCGGGTCGGGGATCATTTGCTGGAGCGATTGGGAGTGTCAGGGAGTTGAGATTGTTGAGATCGTTCAGATCGATTGTAGTCTATTGTGATTTAAGATTGTGATTTAAGATTACTTGAGATTACCTGAGATCGCCTGAGATCGCGTGAGTAGGATTTCTTGAGAGTACTTGAGTGACTGAAGATCACTGAAAATCTCTAAAGATCAAATTGAATTTTACCAAGATCAAACCCGAATTGGATAGAGAGCCATTTGTGATTGTTTGTGATCCTGTTGTGATGAGGAAAACCCATGAAGCCTAAAGCGTTAACGCCTGCTCGGATCCAGCTGCATTATGCGATTCAGTTTAGTGCTATGGTTGGAGCAGCCCTGGCTACCCCAGTTGAGGACTATAGCCATACCAGCTTGACTTGGGATCCGGATCTGAAAGTATTTATTGGAGCAATGATCCAAGGTAATCAGCCTTTCCGAGTAGCCCTGGATCCTGTGAATCTGATCGTTTTGATTCTGGATCAAGAGCAGCAACACTTGGCTACATTTTCTTTAGATCAACAAACATTTGATCAGGGATTGATCTGGCTAAAAACAGAGCTTTCACGTCTTGGTGTTGCTGCTGAAAAGGTTGTTCCTTTGACCTATCCGTCGGATGATTTTCCTGATCATCCGATTGCTCACGGTGCTAGCTTTGATGCCAGCCAAGTTGAGGATCGACAAGCTTTGGTCAATACCTACAACACAACCTTTTCCATCTTGCAAACGGTTGTGACTCAGGATCCCAATGCCTCTCCCATCCGGATCTGGCCGCACCACTTTGATATGGCTTCATTGATCTCAGTGCCGACGCCAGCGGGTGAAGAACCTCGATCGGTGGGAGCTGGATTCTCACCTGGAGATGCAGGGATCGCTGAGCCCTACTGGTATATCACTCCCTGGCCTTATCCCCCTGCTGATCAACTCCCTCCTCTGGAAACAAAAGGGGTTTGGCAAACGGAAGGCTGGACTGGAGCTGTTCTCGTCGCTTCTGACATTGGTGATCTGGAGTACCATCAAGCGGATCTAGAAGCCTTTGTAACTGGAGCGATCAAGGCTTCCAAGCAAGTTCTATCCTGATCACAACGATCTTGAAAGAATTTTGATTTGATCTGCAAACTTCAATGTACGCTACCCATGCGTTGTTCAAAATATCTTCAATGTGAAGCCAATCTTGGGGTTAATTTATGCCAATCTTGGGGTTAATTTATAAAGATTGCCGGGAAAACCCCATCCCCTTGTGGGTGGGGATGAGCAAACAGCTCCCCAATCTGTCGGGGTTCAGGTTGTCTCCTCTGTAGAGATTACTGTAGAGATTACTGCAGAGATTACTGTGTTCGACATGGATCAGGTCATCGAATTCTATACAACTGTTTTAGACTTTGAGACGATCTCAAATGTTGAAGTAGCAGGTCGTCCCTATGAGTTATTACAGGGGATCTTTGGGGTGCGCATGCGGGTTATAGGGATGCAACTAGGGCAGGAACGGATCGAGCTAACTCAGTATCTGACTCCTCAAGGGCGTCCCATTCCAGTAGACTTTCGCAGCATAGCAATGAAAATCGCTAGTCGCGTTCACTAGGCCAGGGTGAGATAGGTGTTGGGGGGGTCGAGATGATCGCTGCAAGTAGGACTAAGCTACGCTCATTGTGCAGAGTTTAGCTGAGAATACTCTGAGCTAAGATGGAGTTTTAGTCGTTGAACCTGTCCTAGTGACCGCAACTAACCTGATCTTGAACTTATTTTGCAACCTCATCTATGTTTTCTTCTCCAGATTCTGTTCCAGATTCCGTTCCTTCTGATCGCTTATTGCAGCGCTTTTTCCGTCTTTCCAGCTACAACATTCTCTCCAATCTCATGACCCCCTTGGCTAGCTCGATCGATCTGGCTTTTTTGGGTCACCTAGAAGATATTCGGTTTCTCGCAGGTGTTGCTCTAGCGACAGTGATCTTTAACTATATCTACTGGGGATTTGGTTTTCTCCGTATGGGTACGACGGGTATGACCGCTCAAGCTGTAGGGAAGCAGGATCACGATGGCATGATCTTAATCATTCTTCGGAATGGTGCGATTGCGATTGGTTTGGGGGCTGCGCTTCTGGTGCTCCATCCGTTTCTGCGAGAGATCGGATTTGCTCTGTTGCAGGGAGAGGAATCGATCAAGTTGGCTGGGCGAGAATATTTCAATGCTCGGATCTGGGGGGCACCTGCGTATCTGTTGAATTTAGTTTGCTTAGGGTCGTTGTTGGGGCGGGAACAAGGGCGG
>CAZONZ010000130.1:0-9717 GCA_964581005.1 uncultured bacterium | reverse complement strand
TCAAGAGGCTCATGCTGAAATCAAGCTCCTCTGGCAACAGCTGGAACAAACCAAGCAAGATCTGGGCGTTCACTGCTGACATATGGATCAGCCTCTGCAAGCGAGAGCAATGTTCCAACCTGCATCCCTAGCCAATGTCGAGATCTTGCTCACGATGATCCGTGAATTCTATGAGCACGAGCAGATCGTGTTTGATGAATCAGCAGCCTGATCTGCTTTACACATGATCCTGAGTCATGATCAGTACGGCCAAGTTTATCTGATCCACCAAGGAGATGCGATCATTGGCTATCTGGTGGTGACCTTTGGCTTTAGTTTGGAATTTCACGGACGTAATGCCTTTGTAGATGAGCTCTACATCCGGGAAGCTTATCGAGGTCAAGGGATCGGCACCCAGAGCTTGCAATGGGCTGAACAGATCTGTCGGGATCAGGGGATTCAAGCATTACACTTAGAAGTAGATCGCCGAAATATTCAGGCTCAATCCCTCTATCGCACGGTAGGTTTTGTCGATCATGATCGGTATTTGCTCACTAAGGCTTTGATCCCGAAATCAGGATCGGATCACTCTCAGCATTTGACTCCCCCCTCGCTGAAACTCATAAATAGTTTGCTCAAGGGTACATGTATATCCTCGTCTTGTTAAATAGCTCATGATCGGCTCAAGGTGCTGGGGGGGCTGCAGCATTAAGGTTAATAATGGAAAAACCCGGATCTCTTGGCATACTCGCAGCATTTCCAAGATGGAATTAAGGTGAAAGGATTCGTGAAAATGATCCGAGTACAAAAACAAGAAATGTGAACTTAAGCCTAGATCGTAATGATCATCAGGATAGCTTAACTTGGGCAACTCTCCGACTTCATAGCGTCCCTGCGCTTTGCCCTGATCATAGTCTTCACAGAAAAGCTGAATCGTGCGTTCTCGACTTTGCCTCAAGTCCTGAGGGGATCGATGATAGGTCCAAACCCAATCTTCTAAGGTTTGTTCTACTTGCTCAATGATATGATCAACAACACTATCAAAACGATCTTTTATTTGAGGAGCAGTTAAGCTGTAGATCGGATCCATGGACTTAATCTGATAGCCCAGTCGCGTTCCTTCGGCATTAAAGCTAGCTGGACCATCTGCAACACTAAGAATTGATTTTTGGAGATCGTGATCAGTAAGATTAAACATCTTGACATATTCATCAAAGGATCGGCCAAATGGAACGACTTGATCTAATTGCATCACCATTGGAAAGCTCCTTAAGGTTAAGGTTAGGCGGAACTAGAGGAGGTTGCAAAGGGGCGAGAGGTGTCTTTGGGAGATAGTTTAATGAGCGAGATCCCTTGTTTGACGAGTGTATCTTGGGCGGCGGAGGGGAGGGCATAGGGCCAGATTAAATATTTGGTGTTGATATAGTCTTGGCCGCGTTTGGTTAAATTGACCTGTTCCGACAACATCCGCACATCCGGTCCCCGTGTGATCGTAGCTTCCACTTCTCGGATCCGATACATGAGCTGGCTAAATAACTCTTGGGGGCGCTGGACTAACACGATCACGGCCACGTCACAGGGGTTGTAGTAACTGCCGGTGCCGCAGAGCAGTAAGCCCTCACAGGGTAAAACTAGGGTTTCATGATCGCCTAGAGCCACAACTGGAAACAGGAAAGTTCGAACTTCGTCAGGGTTCCAGTGGTTAATCCGATGCGTCTCCACATCCCCCCGGACCCAGGTTGAGATCGAAGGGAACACAGCCTCATTCAGTAGCCGATAGACCTCCTGCGGTCGCCCTAACCAGTACAGCGTGTCTTCGTAAAAGGCTTCTGATCCGAGCAAGATCGGGTGATCGAACCCAGGATGCGGGGAATGTGACGAGGAGTGTGACATGAATGCTGCTCACTGGAACATCTGCCAAACGCCAGGATCGAGCGTTCTGACCCAGCTTAGCGTATTCAATCCGATTTCTGGCTGACTTTGATCCTGATCGTAAAGCGGCTGATCGACGATCGGCTCATTCTCGATCAACTCCTGCATCCAAGCGAACTCTAAAGCTTAGTGATCTCCAGAATCCCACTGAGCTGGATCTTCCGCAGCTCGACGACTCGGTTTCGGGATCGGTCGATTGGGTTGAGCCCTTGGATCCGGGGCAAGCTCTAACTGTCGAGGTTTGGATCCTCTGAGAGGGCGGGATCCTGAAGTTGCTGCGAGGGGATCTGAGGTGGGATCTGGGGGGCGGCGGCGTTGTGAGGTTCGTTCTTCAACAGTGTCGGCTGCGATCACTTCATACAAGATCGCATGTTTGGCCTGCGCTTTCCCTCGCCGTAAGACTCGCCCCAATCGCTGAATAAATTGCCGACTGGATCCAGTTCCAGCCAGAAAGATCGCAATCCGAACATCGGGGACATCCACCCCTTCATCTAAGACATTCGCCACTACCAGTGTTTTGTACGTTCCCTCTCGAAAATAGGTCAAGATCTGGTGCCGCTCTTTGACTGGGGTTTGGTGCGTGATGGCTGGGATCAAGAAGCTCTGGGAGATCCGGTAGACTGTTGCGTTATCGTTTGTGAAGATCAAGACCTGTTCAGGATAGTGTTGGTGTAGCAGATCGGCCAGCACCCGAAGTTTACTCTCGGTCCCTAAGGCGATCGCTTTGGCTTCGTGATGAGCTAGCATGGCCCGTCGGCCTTCTGAGGATCGAGCACTGATCTGGACAAATCGCTGCCAGCCTTCGAGTCCTCCCAAGGAGATCCGGGATTGTTGCAAAAACTGATTGCGCTGTTGGATCAGCTCGGTATAGCGCTGCCGTTCGGTTTGGGAGAGGTTGACCTTGATCTGGATGATTTCATGATTGGCGAGGGCTTGTCCAGCGAGCTCTTCAGGGGTGCGGCGATAGAGGATCGGACCAATCAGTGTATCCAGATCGGTGTGGCGGCCATCACTGCGTTCCGGGGTTGCGGTCAAACCAAGACGATAAGGTGCAATGGTGTATTCAGCGATCGCCCGGTTGAAGTCACTGGGCAAATGGTGGCATTCGTCAAACACGATCAGGCCGTATTGGTTCCCTAGGGTTTCGGCATGGATCGCGGCACTGTCGTAGGTAGATACCAGAATGGGGGATCGATCTCGTGATCCACCACCTAATAGACCAATGTCTAGATCGGGAAATGCAGCAACCAGATGAGCATACCACTGATGCATGAGATCCAGGGTTGGCACCACGATCAAGGTACTACACCCGATCGATTGCATTCCCAACTGAGCTAAGTACGTTTTGCCTGCTGCTGTGGGGAGGACAATCACACCCCGTCGATCTCCCTGTTCCCAGGCTGCTAATGCCTCCTGTTGATGCTGATAGGGTTGCATTTCTAAGCGAGGGATCAGTTCCAGGGATTGAAATGCTTTGGCTTTATCTTCAAATCTTGATCCATGCGCCTGCAAACTGGCAATCAACTCCGCATAGTCACTGGCCGGGATCCGAAACCGTTCAATCCGATCATCCCATGTTGCAAAATCGATCCATGCCTTGCCACGGGGAGGAGGATGCAAGATCAGTGTGCCGCGATCAAAGGATAAAGTCGGGATTCGGGGCATAGGGATGACACATTCGAGACCATTTGGAGATCTTAATCTGAGATTAATAAGTTCGATCGGGAGTCGGGCTCGCTAGCCTGTAAGCCAAGACTTGAGGAAGTCCAACCATGATCGCAATTTCACTTCGTTTGGATTCGATCACCATAGTCCAGATCTGCTCTTGGATAACTAGAATATCCACTTGCCCTTGGATCAGTACTGATCTGGTCGCAGATCACGAGGTTGACGAGGCATAACTTAGAACCAAAACACTACAGATCGATCTAGCTCCCATACGTTGCTTGCCACTCAACCAAGAGGATGATCTTAAACAATCTGCCCAGAAAACCAGACACCAAAACCAATTGCCCTCCTAAAGAGAGATCTTTCATATTCCAAAGTTACTTTTTCTAATGACAGATCTATTGTTACTATCTGCACCCTATTACTACCATCTAGAAGCTCACGGCTACCTTTTACAAACTTCTTCGGATACCAAATCATCTTGCACGAAGACTAGATCATCTTGCGCGAAGACCAGATCACCTTGTGCGAAGACCAGATCAGCTTGTGCGAAGACTAAGTCACCTTGCGCGAAGACTAGATCACCTTGTGCGAAGACTAGATCACCTTGCACGAAGACTAAGTCACTTTGCGCGAAGACCAGATCAGCTTGTGCGAAGACTAAATTACCTTGTGCAATGACTAAATGATCTTGCGCGAAGACCAGATCACCAGAGCCGATCAAAAATTTATTTCACTCTTGGTTGACATCAGCCGTAACTCCCTATCTTCCAGCTTATAGCGGGCATCCGTCCCATCGTCATACTCCAGAAATGCCTCCAGAGTCATGGGGTGAGACACCACCGAGTCACCCACCTGCAGCACATTTGCCATCGTCACCCACCCGTCAGCCATACCCGAATATGATCGCCATCCTAGAAACGCCACCAATTCATCCAGATCCTCTCCAACCCTTCAGCTTCAGAGGAATGGATCCGGCAGACTGAGGAACCCTCTATCTGCAGCAGCTGGGAAACGATAAGGATCAGAAGCAGGTCTGATCCATTGGTGCTATAAGTGGGTGTGGCAATGGTGAGCGAAGAAACATAAGCATGGCTGAGCTACGGGCATTATTGTTTGACGTGGACGGCACCCTGGCCGACACCGAACGAGATGGGCATCGGGTTGCCTTTAACCGAGCCTTTGCAGAAGCTGGACTGGGTTGGGATTGGTCGGTGGATCTGTATGGCCAATTGCTAGCTGTCACCGGCGGCAAGGAACGGATCAAGTTTTATCTCGAACGCTTCCGTCCAGAGTTTCGCGTCTCCGGCGATCTGAAAGAATTTATTGCAGGCTTACACGCCGCCAAAACCAAGTTCTACACCCAACTGTTGCGAGAAGGTGCGATCCCGTTGCGACCTGGCGTGAAACGATTGTTGCTGGAGGCACGGGAGCAAGGCTTACGCTTGGGGATCGCCACCACCACCACCCCAGCCAACGTAACAGCCCTATTAGAAAGCACCTTACCCGGCAGCTTAGCCTGGTTTGAAGTGATCGCAGCGGGGGATGTCGTCCCAGCCAAAAAACCGGCTCCCGACATCTTTTTCTATGCCTTAAATGCCATGCAGATCCGTCCCGAAAACTGTCTTGCCTTTGAAGACTCTCATAACGGCTTAGTCTCGGCCTCAAAAGCAAATCTTCAGACCATTGTGACGGTGAACGGCTACACCCAAACTCAAGATTTCACAGGAGCGCTTCTGGTTTTGGATCACTTGGGCGAACCCATGCAGCCATTTACTCGCTTAGCAGGAGATCCTGGCCAAACCACCTATTTTGATGTTGCTCTAGCTCGTCATCTCCACCAACAGGTTTATTCCTACTGATCAGTCAAGGCAGAAATGATCGGCAAACCCCCTGCCACAAGCTGCTTGATGGAGAAGCTACTCCTCAACACCAGCATGACTGACGCCGAGTGAAACAGTAAGCCTATGTCTACAAGTCAGCTGAAGTGGTTGACCATCCTAGAATCCGGGCAATTTGATCAGCCAACGTGAGGGGATCAAAAGGCTTGGTGATGATTCCACTCATATTGGGAGTCGTGACCGAAGTTGATTTGAGCAGGTTCGCTTTTGCACTGAGCAGGATGACTGGGATCGATTGCGTTTGAGGATGAGAAGCTAGCTGGTGTAAGGTAGTCAGTCCGTCTTGCTGAGGCATCATGACATCCAGCAAGATTGCGTCTAAGGGAGTTTGGGTGGCAATCTGATACCCCTCCGGCCCAGAACTTGCCGTCAGGATCCTCCATGAGGTCCGCAGCGTTAGCGTGAGACGAGTCACCTCGCGGAGTCGATATTCATCATCGATCAGGAGTACACTCTTTTCCATGTTCTCCGTAGGTAAGTTGCAGCCTAAACCGAGCTATCCTACCCCAGTTCGATCATCAGCGCAAAAAGTTGGATCCTGGACAGAGGTGGGGATAGACTGATCCCATTCCCTGAGTGTGGATCCTTACGCGATCCTCTCTGATTCAGATCCTTTCCTTCAGGTCAATATGTCTGTATCCCCCTCGTCTATTCGGCAGCAGATCCATCGGCTTTATCAAGCGCTCTCAGCAGCAGAAGAACGCGATCAATTGCTCTCGATCGGGATTGAATCCGGAACCCTAACCCCAGAGGAACAAGCCATGATCGGGGGTGATGCCAGCCAACTCACCTCTGAGCAACAATACCGGATCTGGGCCTGGATCCATCGCTGGGAAACCCAACACAAACGCAATCTCGACATCGATCGGTTCCAGCTGGAAGCTCGCAGCGAAGACTGAAGATAGAGATCCAGGATTGAGCAAGAGAGCACGCCTCTCGTCATCCAACCGATCGAGACCATTCTCGCTAGGGATTGAGTGGGGTTGGATCCTCAGGACAAATCTGAAGAGGATTAAATCGATTCATTGCTGTTTGAAAATCCTGACGCAGACACACTTCAACCGCATCCGAGGCCACATCGATCACCTTCTCCAGGCAATCCTTCTCCTCAGGAGCAAACCGCCCCAACACATGCTTCACCATCGATCGCTGCCCCTGCGGCTGCCCAACCCCAAACCGAATCCGAGGAAACACCTCCGTACCAAGATGTTGGATCAGCGACTTCACCCCATTATGTCCTCCTGCCGATCCTTGAGCCCGCAACCGTAAACGCCCCAGACTTAAGGCGATATCGTCATAGATCACCAGAACAGTATCCGGTTCAAGCTTGTACCAATCCAGCACCGCCCGCACGGATTCCCCCGATCGATTCATAAACGTTTCCGGTTTGAGCAAACGTAACTTACCGCGTGGACCCGTTCCTTCTCCAAAATAGCCTCGGAAACGCCGCTCAGCCATCAGTGAGAGACCCCAGCGCTGGGCCAGTCGATCGATCACCATGAACCCACAGTTATGGCGAGTTCCTTCATACTGAGCACCGGGATTGCCTAAACCCACCACCAACTTGATATCCATTTGCGTTAACCTCTAAGTCAACGTTGCTGAATGTATCACTGTTGCGAGTTTACGTGTGAAATCAGGTGTTCGACTCGTAGCCATGTTTAGAATCAGAAATGGTGCTTGATAGATTTCCCTGTCTACCGTCATGATCAAGTTGGAATAGACAACGATCACACGCCATGAGGGGATGACATCACACCCCTAACCCACAGCAGCCGTTAAGGTTGATCTCGGCGAGAACCACCCATGGTGAAACGATAGCTCAACTATCCTTCACACTTATCCGATACCATTTCTAACAACGATCAGGTGCGAGGGCCAACGTATGCAAACCCAAAGCTTGAATGGGATTCAGGACAACTGGCAAGCGATCCAGATTGCTCGGCGCTTGATCGATGTGGGCACAGCCTTGTCCGCTGAATCGAACCTTGAACGCTTATTCAGCCTGATCGTGGTCCAAGCGCGCCAGCTAACGTCTTGTGATGCCGCCAGTATCTATATTCGAGAAACGGATCAGTTGCGTTTCTTTGTGGTGAGTCAAAATGAAGTGCTACGTCACCAGGTTTTGCCCCTCAATACCCACAGTATTGCAGGGTATGTGGTTCTCACAGGCCAGATCCTGAATATTCCAGATGTGTATGTACTCGATCCGTCATTGCCTTATACATTTAACCGCGAATTTGATCGGCTAACAGGTTATCGCACTCGATCGATGCTCACGGTTCCCATGCGAGATAATGCCGGACAAGTGATCGGGGCACTACAGCTACTCAACCGACTTTCACCTAAGCGATCAGCAGATTCTGGGCTAAGTTTTGAAAGCAGTTTTGGGGGTCCACCCCACCCAGAGGTTGAGGGATCGTTTTCGGCAGCAGATATCAGTATTGCAGAAGCTTTAGCCTCGCAGGCAACGGTAGCCTATCAAAACATGATCCTGAGGCAAGAACTCAAAGCAGCCCATATTGAGACCATTTTTTGTCTGGCGGCAGCAGCAGAATACCGTGATAATACAACCTCTTGGCATCTGAAACGGATGAGTCATTACTCCCGGATCATCGCCAAAAACTTAGGTCTATCGGAGGCCGAGCAGGACTTGATCCTTTACGCCAGTCCCATGCATGATATTGGGAAGATTGGGATCCCCGATGCGATCTTGCTCAAGCCAGGAAAGTTCACGCCTGAAGATCGCCAAATCATGCAAAAGCACCCAGAAATTGGGGCTGAGATCTTACGCCAATCAGATTCTGAACTGATGCGCAAAAGTGCGATCATTGCCCTCTCTCACCATGAGAAATATGACGGATCTGGGTATCCACGGGGCTTAAAAGGTGAAGAGATTCCGATCGAAGGCCGGATCGTTGCGCTTGCGGATGTTTTCGATGCTCTAGCGAGTAAACGCCCCTATAAAAAAGCCTGGACTCTAGAAGATATTTTTGAATTGATTGATCAAAGCAACGGCACTCACTTCGATCCAAAGATCGTGGCAGCTTTCTACCGAGGCAAAGAGGAAATTCTTGAGGTTTATCATCGCTTCCAGGAGCCCGATCAAGGAGGAATGTGATCCGCTGAATTAAGACCCTGAAGCCTATTGGATGCTGCACATGACAGTCCGAAAACTCATCCCCCTCCAGACGTGATGTACGGATCTCATCATTAAGGATTCTGAAGCGGTGATCCTGATCACAGGCTTGGATAGAACCGATCGTTAAGGTGTTTCTAGTTAAAGACGGATAAACCCTTAGAGCTGTGATTAAGAGGTAAGGCCAAAGGGATGAATGATTTGACAGCCTTAGGATGTCCTCTCGATATGCACCCTAAAGGTGTAGAAGAGTCTCATTCTCCTGCCTCAATCGATCCTCCAGTAGCAGGCCAGTCTTCCAGCACGCCCAATTTGCCCCTATCCACTGTCACTGCTTCCGCTGATTCCAAAGATCTCCAGCATCGTCACGATCTGAATAGAACGACAGAACCGATGACTCCGACCGAAAGCGATCTCAATACTCGCTTGGAAGCTGAGCTCGTCCGCCGCCAGCAAGCTGAAACCGAACTGATCGAGCGCTTGCAATACGAACGCCACCTCGCAGAATGTACTCGTGCACTGATCAGTCATGCCCTCAAGTCCTTCAGAAGATCTAACAGATTGGTTGGACGATCCCCTAAGCCCAGGAGAACCAGAGATCTAAAGTTCGGTGAACTCATCAAAGATCGCTCCCTCCATCGTGGCCCCAGCCAAAATCGATCCGCGAAAGTTGGCCCCTCGCAGATCGGCCTGAGTCAGATTCGCTTCCGTCAGATCGGCCTCCCGAAAATCGGATCGGGCTAAACTCGCTCCCTGTAAATTGGCCCGGATCAAATGGGCTCGCCAGAAATATACATCACTCAGATCCAACCTCGACAACTCTCTCCCATCCACGCTCAGATTCACGATCTCCCAGACCTGTTGCCACTTCGGATCTAAGAGGGTTTGGGAATCGATCACCGACCCTTTCAAGACCGCCTGATTTAAGATTGCCCCCTGCAGCTTGGCTGAACTGAGATTCGCTTGCTTCAGATCCGCCTGCCGCAGATTGACCAACCGGAGATCGGTATAACTCAGATCCGTCCCCCGCAAATCCGCCTCACTTAGATCCGCCTGAGCCAGATTCGCCCCCCGTAGATCCGCCTCCTGCAACTTGGC
>CAZONZ010000129.1:0-9758 GCA_964581005.1 uncultured bacterium | reverse complement strand
TATCGGGGGACCAATCCCTATGTGATTGGCTATTGCCATCGACGTCAGGAGGTTAGATGGTTCCGAGTGGATCGAATTCTGGCTCTACAACTGTTGCCGGAGACCTTTGTGATTGATCCTAATTTTGATCCCAAGGATCACTTGGCCATGATCTTTCAGTATGAGGTGGGAGGGCTTCCTGAACAGGTGACCATTTGGTTTGATGCCGTCACAGCCCCTTATATCCGAGAACGGCGCTGGCACCCCACTCAAGTGATCGAGGAACACTCGGATGGATCCCTAACTTTACAGATGACTGTTCGGGGGATGAATGATGTTAAACGATGGATCTTAGGCTACGGCAAGGGTGCTATTGTGAAAAGTCCACCGGAATTAGTCGCCATGATCCGTTCTGAAGTTGAATGTCTGTTCCAACACTATGATCAAAGGGATGAATATGATCCAATGTTTACCTCGAACTCTTCTTTTTGATGAATTTCTGGAATGGTACCCAGATCAAGGGGGGCACTATGAACTGATTGATGGAGTGATGGTTGAGATGCGTCCAGCAGGGGATCATGAAGAACTGGCAGACCGGATCACCCGGCTTTTGGATCGGGAGATTGAACGGCAGAATCTACCCTATCTAACCCCCAAAAGCTGTTGTATCAAACCAAAGTCTTTCCTGATTTGATCCTATCAGCTGAGCAGATCTTGCAGATAGATGCTTAGGGATAGTCTTGACAATTACTCCAAGGAGAAATAGACAATGCTGGCAACAAATGTATTGCTTGGATCAACGGATCACTTTGCCACTCTTATCGTGGATCTCAGTTTTTCTGTTTCTGGATCAACGTTACCAGCTGATCATGGATATGGGCTTTATTCTGCGCTGATCCAGCATCAACAAGCTTTGCGCGAGCAGCCTTGGCTACAAGTTCAAACCATTTGTGGGATCCCTGACAGCAAAGGGAAAATATTTCTGACGCGCAAATCTAAGCTTCGTCTGCGAGTGCCGTTCGATCAAATCTCTCTTGTTCTTCCACTAGCAGGCAAGGAGTTATCAATTGGCGATCATACTATTCAGCTTGGAATACCTCAGATTTTTCCTTTACGACCATCCTCCTATTTGAAAGCGCGCTTAGTTACCATTAAAGGCTTTACTGAGCCAGATCTTTTTCTTGCAGCTGCGCAAAGGCAATTAGCTGATCTGGGGGTGGATGGAACATTGAAGGTCCCATTAAACCTGGAAGGTAAACCCGATCGCAAGACTATCAAGATCCAACGTTATTCGATTGTTGGTTTTGGCCTTGAGGTAAGCGGGTTGAATGAAAAAGATTCAATCCAGCTACAGGAACATGGATTGGGAGGAAAGCGAAGAATGGGATGTGGTATTTTTGTGAGTAGTTCTGGATGGAAATGGAGGTCAGAAAATGAATCGTGATCAAGCAATGCCTAATCAGCTACTTGCCAAAAGCCGTCGGCAGGATCATGATCCTGTTACACTAGAGCAACATCTGTGTGATACTGAGTTTTGTTCATCCCAGATCTTTCGACTAAATGGTCGTTGGGGACAAAACTGGTGTCGTTTCTTTAAGATTGAAGGTCAAGAAGCTCAACAGCGTTTTCTTCTTAATTTACGGATCGCGGCTTTGTTTCATGATATTGGCAAAGCAAATGCAGACTTCTACGCAGCTGTCACAAGCCCAGGCTTTAAAGCCCAGACATTACGGCATGAGCATTTAAGTGCTTTGGTCCTATGTTTACCTGATGTTCGAAGATGGCTGGCTAAGAACACAGCTTTAGATGTGGATGTCATTACAGCGGCAGTATTGTCCCACCATCTCAAGGCATCAGAAAGTACTGGCACAGTAAGAGGGGCTCAAGAAGAAAATGATCGTTTGAAAAATTATCGTTGGTGCCAACCTCCTTCTGGTTCTGTTCGGAACTTCGTGGTCCTTTACTTACACCATCAAGAAGTGACATCAATTCTGAGAAGAATTGCTGAAATTACTGGGCTGGATGAAATTCCGCTCTTGCCCAATATTAGTTGGGAATCAGGATCCACCATCTGGAAGTCAGCCTCTCGGCAAGGTAGGCAAACTGCCAGTTATCTAAAACGCGACATACGAAGTAATCCTGATCGCCAACAACTGCTGGTGGCTGTTAAGGCAGGGTTAATTGTGGCTGATAGTGCTGCTTCAGGATTGGTTCGTGAAGGTAAAAATATTTCCGACTGGATCAATGAGGTGGTTCATTCTGATCCGATCACCCCTGATCATATCGCTAACGCCATTGTCCATCCAATTATCGCCAAAATTAAGGCACAACAGGAGGATAAGCCTTTTGATCGGGATACCTTTTGCGAGGAATATACCTCGGCCCAACTGCAAGATCTGCAAGCACAGATATTGAAAGAATTTCAGAAGCAACTGCCTAAGCAGGGATCTAGAGCACTACTGCTTGCGGCCTGCGGGTCAGGAAAAACCTTAGGAGCTTGGAAATGGGCGGAGCAACAAGCCAGTGACTACGCTATTGGCAAAGTGATCTTTCTGTACCCAACTCGTGGGACAGCTACAGAAGGTTTCCGAAACTATGTGGGGTGGGCACCGGGCACAGAGGGTGCCTTGGTGACAGGCACTGCACGGTATGAACTGGAGACCATGCAGGAGAATCCTAGTGATGCAATTAAAGATAAGGATTTTCAGTCAGATGAACGGCTGTATGCTTTGGGCTTTTGGTCACGCCGTTATTTCAGTGCCACGGTTGATCAATTCCTTAGCTTTTTAGAACATAGCTATCAGAGTTTATGCCTTTTGCCTGTACTGGCAGACAGCGCAGTGATCATTGATGAAGTGCATAGCTTTGACAAAAAGATGTTTCAATCTTTGATTAGTTTCTTACACCATTTCCAGATTCCCGTGCTGTGCATGACCGCAACTCTACCTCCTGCTCGTCGGAAGCAACTAGAAGCTATTGGGCTTACCGTCTATCCCTCAGAGGATGATCGACATGCACTACCCGATCTGAAACAAGAGGAAGAGCACCTGCGTTATTACCTAGAACCTGTTGACAATTTCGATTCTGTATTTGACAAAGCGATCACTGCCTATAAAACAGATCAAAGGATCCTGTGGGTAGTCAATACTGTTGATCGTTGTTTAGCTATTGCCCAACGCCTTAGGATAGCACTTCAAGATTATGGTGCAGATGTGTTGACCTACCACAGTCGGTTTCGGCTTAAAGATCGCCAAGTTATTCATGCAAAAACGATTGCAGCATTTGCTTATCAAAAGGATGCGGTGGCAAGACACCCTGCTATTGCCGTCACTACTCAGGTCTGTGAAATGAGCTTGGATCTAGATGCAGATGTGCTGATCAGTGAAATTGCTCCCATTCCATCTCTGGTACAGCGATTCGGACGGGCTAATCGTCATTTAACAAGAGGGCAAGAGTTTCAAGCGAGGCTCTACACTTATGATCCACCTCCTAACAGCCACAAACCTTATACCAAGGAAGATTTAATCGATGCAAAAACCTTTCTGAACGATCTGAGTAACCAAGCTATCAGTCAGCGAGATCTATCAGAGAAGTTGGAATCCTATAGTCCTCCAGGACCAGATTCTGATAGCAATACCCGGTTTCTCGACAGTGGCTATTATGCCATCCCTGGCAATTTTCGAGAGTCTGATGATTATTCAGTACCTTGTGTATTGGACAAGGATCTGGAAACGGTGAGATCCATCCTCAACTCCAGCAAGAAATACGAAAAGGAACCTTACCTGATCAATGTACCTAGAAAGTGGGCAACAGCTCGGACTGATGAGCATCATTGGCTACCAAAGTATTTGCAGGTTGCACAGTGGGAAGGGCACTACAACGAGCAGTGGGGCTTTGTCACCAAACCGTTGGAGGAAGTCGAACTGGACTGAAAATCGATTGGGAACACTTTGATCTGTCAAATAAACACTATGGAGGACAAGAATCATGGCAAAAACTAAACAGAAGACGGTAGATAAACTCCTGCTGGAGTACACATTAGCAGAGCTGCCTTCTTCCCAACATCGAGCAGGCTTGGCAGGATTAGTTCTGGTGGTTCAATGGCTTCAGAAAGATCCGTTCTTTCAATCAAGAGTTCAGTCAGGTACCATTTGTAAGCTGACCCGCTTAGATGATCGCGGTGCGTCCTTGGAGATCAATCAGTCAGGGCTAGAAGCCTTATTTGATGAAATCTATGCTGCTGGTACAGAGGAACAGGAGCGAACTCAGGTTTTAAAGAACTCACGGACGAGAGAGGTTATCCCTCCGCTACGGGAAGAAGAACAGGAGAAAGTTGATCCCAAGACAGGGAAGGCAAAAACGAAGAAGATATACATTTATCCTGTGGTGGTCCCTAAGGGATCCTTTCTAGCTGATGCCAGCTATGACCCTAGTTCGGATGGTAAACATGGATATTGGATCAAACTCTGGCGAGATATGGTTTGGAGCATCCTGCGAGGTGTACCATCAACTCGTAAGCCTTTTGAAGATCGAGCCGAAGGCAAACATCCGGGAGATACTGCCACTGTTTGGAATCAATTAACTCAACCAGAAGAGTATACGGTGGATCTCCCTAGCACCTACTTTTTGGGAGCACAGGCATACAATGCTGAGAGTGTCCCATTCAAAGATCGTGCCCGATTCCAATTCTTGCTTCACTTCTGGCTGTTTGCAGCTCAGATTTATGTCCCTGCAGTGTTGAACAACGATGGGAAGCGCGACTTTGTGGGGTATGCGATCACCATCCCGGATATTGCTCGACTGGAATGGTTTTGTGAGGAGTTACCAGGACTGCTTCGTGATCGCTCCCCTGAACTTTCCGGCTACCGTCCGCGTGATTCCATTGTGGATCTGGCCGTGGAAAGCGCCCTAGACATGATGAAGCGTCTTCGGGATCGGCTAAAGCAAACTGCAGGCGATCAATCCACTGCTCCTACCCTTTTTGGCATTGATGTGATCCATACGGAAAAGCAAGGCAACAATGTACGGCTCTTGAGCTCTACTCGCCTTGCCCCAGATGCTGCCATGACTGATCAATATGTCCAGATCCGAGAAGGCTATTGGAATCCCCTATTCCGACGGCAATGTCTACTCAATCTGGTGAACCATTCCCCCTGGTACAGCGGCTTCGATGCTCTACTCTGCACCTTGCCTTATGAGCAGACTATTGAAAACCCATACTTTCGAGGGGATGTTCGCAAGAAAATTGAAGCTGTTATTGGAGAGGAGAACCTGATGAATGAAACTGCATCTGAGCCTTTGATTGAACCAATGGTGTTTCAGCTAGTGAGAAACTACGTCAATCGCAAGCTCAAAGCAAAATATGATCTGGAATGGAAATCAGAGTGGAAAAGCTTGAAGTTTGAGGAGTTGAAAAAGTTACCAGATTATCGTGACTATGCAGAGAAGAAGGCGAAGCTTGCTAAATCAGCTTTCCTGGATATCCGCAGCCGCACTGAGCAAATGGATTTCATTAATTACTTTGTCTCTAGCCTTTGCTCAGTTCCCCAACACATGGGATCTGATGATTACGTCACTCTGACCAAGGCGCTCTATCAGGACACCGACAAAGTCCGTACTCTGACCTTGTTAGCGCTTTCTGCCAATGGCTAATTCCCTTTTGCTACCCCAATGATTTAGGAAACAATGACCATGAACAAGAATCTCTTTGCAACTATCCTGACCTATCCAGCTCCTAGCTCCAATTATCGCGGCGAGAGTGAAGAAAACCGCACTGTGCTGCAAAAGATTGCTAAGGGCAAGCAGGAATATACTGTGATCAGCCCTGAGTCAATGCGAAATGCTCTACGGGAGATGCTGATCAAAGCTGAGTTACCTTGCAATCGAACTCGTTTGCACAGCGAAGATCAACTGGCGGTGGAGTTCAAGGAGTTTCCTAATGCGCAGAAGTATGCTGATGATTTTCTCTTTGGCTACATGGTTGCCGACAACGAGGCTATCAAAAAGAACAAGAACATCCCTGCAAAACGGGATAGTGTTCTGCGGATGAATCTTGCTGTTGCTCTTACTCCCTATCGATTTGATGCGACCTTTCATCAGTCACCCCTGAATGCTGGGGCTAGTCCCTGGAAAAATGCCTCTACTTCTGCACTTTTACATCGGGAAGTTTCACACACTGCCTATCAATATCCATTTGCTTTAGCGTACTCTGACTGCAGCGCACAACCAGAGTGGACGAAAGCTCTACTGAGGGCGATCGGGCAACTCTCGGATGTAGCTGGGGGTCATGCTCGCAGCTACTACGAAATGGCTCCGAGGAGTATCGTGGTACGCCTTACGCCCAACCTTGTAGCAGGTTACAACACCTATGGATTTGATGAAAAAGGCAATTTCCCTGAACTGAACCGGATCCATGCTGATGATCTACCAGGGGATGAATTCTGGATTGGAGGTGAGCTGGCCCGTGCAATGGATCTAAGCCAGAAGCAAACACTGGCTGATGCTGGGGTTCACTTCTACGACAATCCACAAAAACTGTTGTCGGATCTTGCTGATACTTTCTTAGATGGAGAGCATTCAAATGGATGATCTCTGGCTGAGAATTCGGGCACCTTTTGCTGCCTTTCGGGGTTTTCAGGCAGGAGTATATCGAGCAACGGCTCCGATTATGCCGCCCTCAACGGCTTTTGGGCTGCTGCTCAATTTAGCGGGCATTGAAATGCGAGGTAGCCTAAACTCTCCTACAACCTTAATTCGAGAGGATATCCCCTGTTTACAGTTGGCAATCGGAATCCCTTGCAAAACTCTCCCCAATGGCGAAACTCTTGCTGAAACCGATAGTGAGATCTGTACTCTTTATCAACAACTGCATTCTTACCCTGTGGGGAATTCTGGCAAAAAAGATCTGAAGCCGAGAACACATGGAGCGAAGTATTGGATTACTCCAGTACGACGGGAACTTTTGGTGGGTTTAGACTTGATCCTCGGTGTCCAATCTGAGGTACAACTGATCGAACAGGTGCAACAGGGGCTAAAAGGTGAGCTGAACACACCTCGATATGGGTTACCGTTTGCAGGAGACAATAACTTTCTTTTTGATCGCATCGATGTTTTAGACTCACCCCCACCAACTCTTTGGTATGTGCAAATGCAGCCAGATGATCCCCCTCTACAGGGCTCTTACCGTTTGACCGTGGGTATCGATCGAGCAGATAATAGCAAAACCAAGAGCTTTCTGTATGCTCCGATCCCTGAACCTACTCTTGTTCCTCCAACAACAGCTTGGACTTGGACGCCCAGGCAACCTAGCTGAAGATCTCATCCGTGGGTTTTCGTTATCAATCAATGAACTATTCTCTGACTCTGAGTTTTCAGGATCACTGACCGATCTTTCTCTGATGCCGTAAGGCGTATTTCTGGAGTCCTTACGTTACGGAGTTTTCATGTCTTCAGCACTGACCGATCCCCCGATTGAGGTGGATCTCTTACCCATTCGTGTCTCTGCTCTTCATGCTTTGGCCTATTGTCCACGTCTGTTTTATTTGGAGGAGGTAGAGGAGCTCTATACTCAAGATGCGGCTGTGTTTGCAGGGCGTCGTTTACATGTTGAGTTGGAAAAACAAGAAGGAGAAGAGTGGGAAGATCTGTTTCTCGAAAGTGAAGCATTGGGCTTAAAAGGTCGTGTGGATGCGTTGCGTACTCGTGATGGGCAAACGATCCCCTATGAACATAAGCGAGGCCGCGCAGCCCGTGATCCACATCATCACCCTGAAGCCTGGGAAAGTGATCGACTCCAGATTCTTGCCTATGCCTATCTGATCGAATCCGCTTTAGGAATCTCCGTTTCTGAGGGAAGGATCCGCTACCACGCTGATCATGTTCTTGTGCATGTACCGTTCGATCAAGCAGGGCGAGATCAGGTCAGGGAAGCCATTCAGCAAGCTCGACAGTTAAGAGCTTCTCCCTTACGCCCACCTGTGACAACAAATGAACGTCTCTGCACTCGGTGCTCACTAGCGCCTGTCTGTTTACCTGAAGAGGCCCGCCTAGCTCACGATCGGGAATGGCAACCGATCCGTCTATTTCCTGAAGATGATGATCGCCAATGTATTCATGTTTTGGAGCCTGGAACACGGGTAGGACGTAGTGGATCTCAAATCAAGATCAGCCGCCGTGATCAACAGGATGAACTCATTGCTAGCCAACAGGTTGGACAGGTGGTACTACATAGTTTTTCGCAAATTTCAACCCAAGCGATCCATTTTTGTGCTGAGGAAAGGATCGGAGTTCATTTCATTTCTGGAGGGGGGCGTTATGTTGGCAGTTTAGACAGTCGCCAAGGCAGTATTCAGCGACGCATTCGGCAATATCAAGCCCTTTCTCAACCGGATCTCTGTTTGAATTTAGCCCGTAAACTAGTTCTTTGTCGGGGACAGAGTCAGCGCAAGTTTTTGATGCGTTGTCAGCGCGGGAGTCAGCGGGATCCTGCTCTTCAGCAAGCAATTGATCAGATGCAGTCGGTCCTGAAGCAAGTCCATAAAGCGGAGTCTTTGGCTTCGTTACTGGGGTTGGAAGGTAATCTTGCCGCGATCTATTTTGGATCGTTACCCAGCGTTTTTTCTGAGTCAGTCCCGGTTGAAATGCGATTTTCAGGGCGGAATCGTCGGCCTCCACGGGATCGCTTTAATGCTTTGTTGGGGTTTGGCTACTCCCTCTTACTCAAAGATGTCATGAATGCCATTCTCACGGTTGGGTTAGAACCTGCCTTTGGCTTTTACCATCAACCCCGATCCCAAGCGGCTCCCCTCGCTCTCGATCTGATGGAGATCTTTCGGGTGCCTTTAGTCGATATGCCGTTGATGGCTTCGGTGAATCGTGGACAGTGGGATCCGGGGGAAGATTTTAGCGTGCGAGGGGATCAGGTGTGGTTAAGTGATCCCGGTCGGAAGCATCTGATCTCGATCTATGAGCAGCGCAAACAGGAGAAATGGAAGCATCCGGTTACAGGGTATTCACTGACCTATCGACGTTTGATTGAGTTGGAGGTGCGGCTGTTGGAAAAAGAGTGGTCGGGAGAAGAAGGTCTCTTTGCTCAATTGGTTGTGAGGTGAGATTATGGCGGAGTCTAAGATCTGGTACCTGATCTGCTATGACATTCGCTGCCCGAAACGCTGGCGTAAAGCCTACACGTTGCTGGAAGGATACGGCAAACGGTTGCAGTATTCGATCTTTCGCGTCAGTCTAACGTTGCGAGATCGGGAGAAGTTGCGGTGGCAGTTGGAAACGATCCTCAAACCAGAAGATAGCCTGTTGATCGTAGGGATCTGTCCTCGGTGTGTGGAACGAGTGATCGCGTGCAACCGGCCAGAAAGTTGGCCAGATTCAGGTGGCAGCTATCAAATTTTTTGAATTCGCAAGGATCGGCGGTTGTGAAGCTATGGAGGCAAGAGGAAATGGCTACAGGCTCGGTCAGGTCATGGTTCCAGGGTAGATGGCCTTATTCAAGGTGCTTGCAAAAGGCTGGATCGCTGCACCTGATTAGGTTTGAGTGGACGATTGCCAGCCAAATGGATGCTGTTGAGTGCTCGAAGTGGGATAAACTATTGAGTAGCTTGCAAAAAGCCTGTAGAAGGCTCCTCTGGCAAGGATCTTGTCGATCGGCCTTCAGTTTCCTTTGATGCCGAAAGGCGTTGAGCACGACACCAGCCAGTGAGGTTGATATCTGGAACCTGATCTTCAGTTTCCTTTGATGCCGAAAGGCGTTGAGCACGACTACTCGG